>NZ_JBYOJV010000035.1:0-42282 GCF_057798835.1 Cupriavidus sp. 291-E7 | reverse complement strand
CACAAGATCGGGTAAGGACACGCCGTCGCCGGCGCATCCTCCCCTAAGAACCGTACGTGCGAGTTTCCCCGCATACGGCTCACGCTCTCGAAAAACTGTCTATGGATAAACAGTCGGCTCTCGACTTCAATTGAGCCTACGCATCGATGAACGGTCGTCGCTCAGCGCAAGCGCCGAGAGGTGCAGACGCCATAGCTGGCGCTCTTCCATGCTTCCCCTCGTTGAACCCAGACCAAGTTTCTGCGCTCGAGAACCTAGCGGAAGTCTGCTCGCTTTCGCGCGAGGCGATGTTGCAGCCCCTATCCACACGATTACGGCGCGGCATTCGCGTTTTCCGCCTTCTCATACCCGCACAGTCAACAGCTTGCCTCACGGCTCGCTTGCCACGAGGGCAACGGTACGGGCTTACCACGTTCCCGTTTCATCACACGACTGAGTAAGGACCCGCCTCTTCGCCGGTGGCGCTTACGGCGACGTGTTGCTTGATAGCAGAGCAACATCCGGCCACTTCCCATTTTGGGTCATGCCTAACAGCAGCTTTGGCATGTCAATAATAACGACGTTTATCAGCGATTCACATGTGTTGCCCATGTCAGCCAGCTTCGCATCTCAGCCCCATTGCTGCTCGGAGCTTCCACGCAGTGCCTCGCGACACTGCGCGCTTACGGACACTTTGTCGGAGCGGCTTCGCACAACGCCGTTACCAGCGATGCACGCGCTCCCAAGCTACCGCCGGTCGCACGGCGGGTTCACTACCGCACCAGACTGCATGCAGTTGAACAATGATGAAACGAGCATGCATTGCGCCTAACCAACGGCCTCATGCTTCGTGTCGCACACTACCTCTTATTTTAAGAGGTGCCGGGTGTCCTGAGATTCAAGGGGCCGCTCCAAGGAGCGCCACCAACTTTTAGAACGGCCAATCCTGTGACCGTTGGCGTCTTACCACACGAGCCATTGAGCTGCCGAATGCAGACATCACGCGAAGATCGCCAAGTTACGACGTAACGGCCCGGCCAATACCGTATTGACGAATAGCACGTTGGTGTTGGTGTGACAGGGGGACTTGCACTGCAAGGCCGATGTGATAGCGTCTCGTGTATCCATACTATCTGGCTACCGTGATGGAGCTTACCCTCGAACAAGTAAAAGAGATCTATCGAGACGCAGTTGACCCGAAGGCATGTGACGGCGAAGGTCTCGATTGGTGGGCCTCAGTTGCGGCAGATGTGTCGGCCGTGGTCGGCGCACCAAATATCAGGAATGCGGCCGACCGCCTCGCTTGGTGGCATTCTGAATGGGAGTGGGAACAGATCGGAGACTCTGCTTCGGCAGCCGCCAAGCGGATACGTTGTTCAGCCCAGCGCCTAAGGTTGCGATAGCGCAGGCTCCCTGTATGAGGGAGCGCAACTCAGCGCTTACGTCGCGGGCCGAAGTTCGTGCGCGACTGCCCAGGGCAGCAGTTCGTCGATCCGGGTGATCGGATGATCGGCGATGCGGTTCAGCACGTAGCGCAGGTACGCCTCGGGGTTGAGGTCATTAAGTTTTGCAGTGCCGATGAGGGTGTACATCGCGGCGGCACGTTCGCCGCCGCTATCAGCGCCAGCGAATAGAAAGTTTTTGCGACCCAAGGCGACGGCGCGCAACGCGCGTTCGGCGCTGTTGTTGTCGATCTCCAGTCGTCCATCGCCGGCATAGCGCGTGAAGGCATCCCAGCGCTTGAGCGTGTAGAGGATCGCTGCCGTGGTGTCGGACTTGCGCGAGAGCTTGGCCGCCGGCTCTTCTAGCCAAGCCTTCAGCGCTGTTAGTCGCGGTACAGCCTCGCGCTGCCGGATCTCCTGGCGCAGGTCTGGCGGCTGTCCTCGGATCTCGCGCTCGATGTCATAAAGTTCGCCGATGCGCGCCAGCGCCTGTTCGGTGACGGCATTGGGCCTCACCGCATGCAGGTCGTAGAACTTGCGTCTTGCGTGAGCCTTATGCCGAGCTCGGCATAAGGCGCATTATCCCGAGTGCTGTTTTATCTTGAGTGAAGGCACTTGGCAGCAGCACCCGTACGGTCGATCGAGGATCCGAGCTTCACATAAATTTGGATTGCTCAGAGGGACTTTAAGAACGCGAGCATATCGCCCTTGGGCTTCCATGTCTTCGCGTTCGCCGGCCCAATGCCGGCCTTCTTCCAGAATGCGAGCATGGCCTCTCGCTTCATCTGCAGGTTGGTCGTGATATAGCGGCCGGTGGTGGCGACGCTGGCGTGGCCGAGATAGTCACGGATCACCGTCACGTCGGTTCCTGACTGCAGAAGCGCAATGGCGCAACTGTGACGCAGGACGTGTGGCGTGATGTGCTTGCGTCGCAGCACTGGGTTGTCGCGAGCCGCTGCCGCTACGTGCTTGCCAAGAACGTAGGCGACGCCGTCGCGGGTCATAGGCTGGCCGTGTCGATTGAGGAATACGCACTGCTCATTGGTAGCACCTGACATTCCGCGCAGTCGGTGCAGCGCGTTAGCTGTCTCGGTCCAAAGCGGTAACAGGCGCTCCTTCTTACCCTTGCCATGCAAGCGAACTTGCCTTGGTGAGGTCAATTGCAGATCGTCCCACCGAAGTCCGGCAGCCTCACTGACCCGAGCACCACTGTTGTAGAGGAAGAGCAGAAGCGCGTAGTCACGCCAACCGTCGACGGTGCGCCGATTAGGTGTGCTGATGATCAGGCGGACATCCTCCGCTTCAAGGTAGGTTGCTGGCCGCTGCCTCGCCTTCTTTGCAGGGATAGCCAACACTCGCATGTACTGCTGCGAGTGCACAAGGTCGTTGCGCAGTAGATGCTTGAAGAAGCCACGAATCGCCGCTCGGCGGCAATTGCGTGTTGCTGCCGAGTTCGATCGCTGCGTCTCGATATGATCCAGGAAACGTGTCACGGCATCGGCGTCGATGTCGCCGAGCTGCAAGGAAGCAACCCCTCGGCCGCGCTGCTCAGCAACGAATCTGAACAGCATCGCCAGCGCATCCCGGTAGGCACGGATGGTGTGGACGCTGGCACCTCGCTGCGTCGGCAGGTACTCTGTGAAGTACGACTGCACGTGCACGAACAGACCATCCTGCGAGCGGCTCATGGCGATCGGCGCTTGCGGCGCGAGTGCTGCTCGAAGCGCTGGCTCGCCAGTTGCAACAACTCGGGCGTGGCCTTGAGGTACACCTCTGTGCCAAGGACGTTCTGGTGGCCGAGATAGGCCGACAACCACGGCAGCTTGGCGTGCACGTCCACACCCTCAATGGCCCAAGCGGTCAGCCGATGTACGGCGAAGGCATGCCTGAACTCGTAAGGCCGGGCACCCGAGCGACCGCGTGGAGGCTTCAAGCCGAGATCGCGCAGCAGGCATCGCAACGCATCCGAGGCCGCACGTACACTGAGCGCTGATCCATCGCGGCGGATGAACAGTGTCAATGGATCGTCTGCCCCGCTTGCCGCAAGGACTTCCTCGCGTTGGCGCAGGTAGTGACGCAGTTCGACGACCAGGTCGTTGCGGATCGCCAGAATACGCGAGCGCCCCTTGCTTCGTTGAACTGTCACAACGGCGGTGCGTAGATTGACGTCGACCAGAAGCAGCCTGGTGGCTTCGCCCAGTCGCATCCCGGTGCAGTACAGTACGAGCGTGAGCGTGCGCAACATCGCCCCCCACATGTTGCGGCCTTCGTGCTGCGTGGCGGCGTCCAGCAAAGCAAGTACCTCTTCGCGACTGAAGATGTAAGGCACGAACACCGACTCCTTGACCGGCGCCACCGCGTGGTCGGGACGAAGCTGTATGGATCGCTGCGGCGACGGAACAGGCACAACTGACGCACTACACCGAATTCGTTGCCCACCGTGATGGCCTTGCGGCCTTCGATTCGTGTCACCCACTGTGTAACTGCCTGCTCCATTGACACCGGGCGATCGCCATACCGGTCACGGACGAAGCGCACGAAGCCGTTGAGCACAAACTCGGCGCGGCGGTAGCCCAATCCCATAGTCCTCTTGAACGTCAGGAACTGGATAGCATCGCGGGCCAGTGTGGTGGCGGTAATGTTCTTGCTCATCGCGGCACTGGGAGAGAGACCTCGCGCAGCGATTGCGTGGCGATGCGCACGTAGGCTGACACCGACTCTGGGTCGCGATGTCCGAGCAGATCCGACAACACGCGTGCCTTGATGCCAACGTCAAGTTGCCGCGCGGCATTCGAGTGCCGCAAGACGTGGCTGCCTAGGTATGACGCCTGGATACCGGCGACCTTCGCGTGTTTGATGAGCACGTGCCGCACCGCCGACGATGCCGTTAGGGCGCCGAATGGCACCTTCATCTGGACGAACACATGCCGCGTAGGTGTATGCGGCGGGCGCCCATGCCGCAGGTAAAGGGCCAGCACCTTGGCCACCGGAGGAAGCAAGGGCAGCATGAAGTTGACGCTGGTCTTCGGGCGAGACATCTGCAACGTCCCGGCATCCCAGTCAATGTCCTGCAATTGCAAACCGATCCCTTCGCCGGCGCCCAGGCCGTACGTGCTCATCATCAACAGCAGCGCATGGTCGCGCAGCCCGCGTGCCGTACTCGTGTCCACTGCGCGCAGGAGTCGTTGAACGTCTTCCCACGGTAATGCGCGCGGGGGGCGTTCGAATCTGGGCTGTACTGGCGAAATTACCCCGTCGGCCAAGTCGGTGCGAATGCTCCCACTGGCCAGCAAGAACCGGGCAAAGGATCTGACTGTGCTGGCGATGTCGGCGGTCGTCGAGCGTGCATAGTGGCTAGCGCATTCGATGAGGAATGCATCAATGTCGGGCAAGCGCAGATGGCGCCAGGACTTGCCGGAACGGCGCAGGTGCTCGAACAGCTTACCGACGTGATCGAGCTTCTTGTGGATAGAGGTCTCGGGATTGCCGCGAACTTGTCCAAGATAGGCAGAGTAGTCGCGCAGAACCGCCATGGCAGGTGGCTCATGACATTCGATGGATTGCCACGGCGGTACCGGTAAGCCCATGACTTCGTGCACGCGTCGCAGCGAGCGCATAGATGAACTCGCGTGACCGAGATACGCGGCGTCAACCTTGCGCGTACGCGCGTACCAGGACTGGAAGCGCTTGACCCCGTCGCGCGATAGTTCCGCGCCTTCATCAAGATCAAGGGTACGACAATAGCGTCGAAACCGACCGATCCAATACAGGTATAGATGCGCAGTGCTTGCGCTGACACAGCGATCACCACGCCACACGCGGAGAATATCCTGGATGCTTGGCGTGCATTCGGTTGGTTGTGGCTTGCGTGACTGCGTGTTCATACAGGCATATACGCTGTCCGGGCCAGATCGGATGCACATGTGCATTGAACACGCTGAATTTATGTGGCGATGTGATCAACCATCTCTCGTGTAAGCAGCAACCGTGTGCGTTGAGCACCAGATAAAACAGCACTCGGGATAATGCGCCCAGCACGCGGCTTCTTGCACTCGGCCGGTTTCATAGACCGCGTTGAAGCCAGCATACGCATCGGCTTGCAAGATCCCGCCGAAGGATCGCAGATGGTGCTGTGGGTATTCACCCTTACGATCGGGCGAGTAGGCGAACCACACTGCAGGCGGCGCGGCGTTGCCCGATGGTCGATCGTCGCGCACGTAGGTCCACAGCCGTGCCGTCTTTGTCTTGCCATTGCCCGGCGCCAGCACCGGAATCGGCGTATCGTCGCCGTGCACCTTGTTGCCACCCATCACGTAACGCTCCACCGCTGCGACCAGCGGGCTGAGCAACGCCGAGCAGCCGCCGACCCAGTCACCCAGCGTGGATTCTGGCAGATCGACCCCTTCACGTTCCCAGCGAACGCGCTGACGATACAGCAGCTGGTGGTCGCAGAACTTCGAGACCAGCACGTTGGCCAGCAAGCCCGGGCCGGGGATGCCTCGATCGATGGGACGGCTGGGTGCGGGTGACTGCACGATGCGATCGCAGGCCGTGCAAGCAAGCTTCACGCGCCGATGTCGGATGACACGTAGCCGTGCCGGGACCAGTTCCAGTTGTTCGGCGACGTCTTCGCCGAGGACTTCGAAGGCGCCACCACATGCGCAGCACGTGGTCTCCGCCGGCGAGTGAATGACGTCTTCGCGTTCCAGGTGCGCCGGTAGCGGGTTGCGTCCACCGTTGCCATGGACCGTGCGCGAGCGAGGTGCACTTGCCGCAACGACGCCTTCATCGGTCTGCAGTTCTTCGAGCTTTAGTTCGAGTTGCTCGATCTGTCGGTCCAGCTTCTCGGACCGGTAACCGAACTGCTGGCGCTTGAGCTTGGCAATCAGCAGCTTGAGGTGTTCGATCTCGATCGCATGGTCGCGCAGTGCGCTGTCACGCGCGATGATCATCGCCTTGAGGGTGGCGATGTCATCGGGAAGCGTGGCGGGATCGGTTTGCATGTCCCGCAGTGTAGGAAGTGGCGCAGCTGTTTACAAGGCGAGTGTCGGGCGCCAGGTCCGTTCTGGCTTGCGCCAGTCGATGCCCTCGAGCAGCATCGAGAGTTGCGCCGGCGTCAGGTGGACCTTGCCGCTGTCAGCCTGGGGCCAGACGAAGCGGCCTCGCTCTAGGCGCTTGGCCAGCAGGCAGAGACCGTCACCGCTCCACCAGAGCACCTTGATCAGGTCGCCACGCCGGCCGCGGAAGACAAAGACATGACCGCTGTACGGATCCTCGGACAGCGTGGCGTGTGCTTTGGCAGCCAGGCCATTAAAGCCGCAGCGCATATCGGTGACCCCCGCAGCCAACCACACCCTTGTTCCGGCAGGCAACCCAATCATACTGTTAGCGACGCCATCAGCGCATTCAATATAGCAATGTCGATGGGGTCGGTGAGGCGGATCGTGCCGCGCTCAAGTCGGATCTCCACGGAACCATCGTGCCGCAACGCAGGAACGACAGGCATGGAGGAGATGTCCTCGACGGTTACCGGCAGCATCGTGGACGAAGACTCATGCTCGCCATCGAGAGCCATGCGGCGCCACTTGAAGACCTGATTCGTATTGAGGCCGTTGGCCAGCGCGATCGCCGACACAGATGCATTGGGCTGCATACACTGCGCGACGATATCGCGCTTGAAAGCTTCGGAGAACCGGCGTCGCTGGATGCGCCTCTCCGAAACGGGATCGGGGAGTGTCTTCATAGGTGTCCGCCTAAATTAAGCGGACGCCTATGCGGCCCGCTAAGACACCAGAGCTTGCCTACCCGGTCTCAATTGCGGAAGACGGTACTCGCCGGGCCGTTACGTTACGACTATGGCAATCTAGGTATGCAAATTTTGACACCTTCGATTTTTAGTACCGACCGGCGCTCGCAGCCTCCTACGTGCCGGCATTTGTATTTGCGACGACCGGTTCATTGGCAGGCCGATGGCTACGCATCTTTCCGCGGTTCGTCAGGACGTATTGACGACTCCTGGGATCGCTCGATCTTCCGTCTGCGGCCACGGGCGCACGCTGCCGGCGCGAGCCTGAATTGCGGCGAAACTGCGTTCGAACGACCCCATCAAGCCAGTTTCCTGCCATTGGCAGCAACCTAGCTGATTGACAGATATGGGTCGGGAGTACGCACTGCTGACTGGCCGCTTCCGGGCATCTGAAGTCCACTGGCCGCTTTCCAGCGATGAGATTGATGAGCGGACTGACACAGCCCGACCCGTTTCAGGCACTCGGCACAACGTCACCGCACAGGCTGCTTCCAAAGTACAACGGCCGTACGCCCTGTCGTCGCGACCGATGAGTGATCGATTGGAGACGTTCACTTTGCTTTGCTTGAGCAGCCAATGACCGCTTTCGGGCGTTAGTACGCTAAGGCGGCAGTTGGCCACAAGCGGGCGCTCTTGGGCGTCTGCTCAAGCACACGTGGCCTCGTTCTTCATAACTATTCTTGAGATCCCCAGAAGCGGCAGACAGTTATGCTCGATACGAACTGGACCAATGTCTGCCCCAGCGGTCTCGCAGCAGTTGGGAACAATCGCAGCCATGATCATGACCGACATTCATCGACCGGATCCTTGCCCGGGCGAATGTGGCAACCGCCATGGTGCCGTCGTGGATTGCTTTAGCCGCACCCAAGTGAAGGTAGCGCAGGAACTGGGCTACCAGCAGGACGCCTGCTGCTGCGGAAACAAATCCCACCGACATCTCGGGCGAGCCGGCGGCGAAGCGGTCGAGGTCGGTTTCGGAAAGCTTTCCGCAACCACCGGGGCCGAGCAGGAGTTCAACGTCCTCCTCGGTCAAGCCAAGTCCGCGAGCGTACGCCGTCCGGCGCTCACCATCGAGCTGCCGCAGTGCGGCGATTCGTTCCTGAACGACGGCGTTTCGCGACGGTAGTGGATTATGGCATTTTAGGCAGGCCGTTCCAGCACCAAGGTCGAAGATGCTTGCTTTGGCACTGAGTCCGTCAGTGCTGCCACCGAGGATCAGTTGTGGCAAGCCGTTTTGAAGCGCATGCCGCGGGTCGTTTTTATCGACGCATGATAGAACGATGGGAAATTTGTACGCCTGCTCAAAGGCTCGAACATCGTCGTTGGGAGCATGTTTGCCACCGCTTGTAGCGAAGGTTTGCCACCAATCCGAAACGGCTTGGCAGTCGAAACCTACCGACCGTAGGTAGCGCTGCATGAGACCAACCTTTGACTCCCCGTCGTCTTCGCGGGTCGACAGGGCGTAGCGGTTGTCGTTGGTCAGGTCGAGTTCGTCTTTGTCCACGACGCTGCACGAGCCGGCGAAACGCGAAGTGCCGAGGCAAAGGGCGGCTGCTTGAGCGACAGCGCCAGCGCCAGCGAAGTAGAAATGCGGCAGCACTTCAAACTGCTCGGCGCTCGGGCCATCAATGAGTTCGGTCCACGTATCGGCACAAGACATCGTCCAAGATGAGGCGAAATGCGCCCTGATGAACTCTCCCTTACCCGGCATCATCCCCCGCAACAACTTGAAGACTTCTCCGGCAGCGTAGCTCGCGCACAGATATGGCCCGATGGAGAGGTCACTTGTGGGGGGGGTATCCGGCACCTCTCCATCTACGCCAACGAAATATCTCCAGCCGTCTGCGTAGAGTTGCAGGTGCCGGGGCAACGCCGTCGTGTCGGAGCCGATCACCAGTGTCACGTCGGGCGCCGAGCCCGCTTCGATCCGAGTGGCTCTGATGTGAGGTCCGCTGACCAAACGAACGCATTCTTCCAGCGTTTCGAGAAGGGTATCCTTCACGCCGAACGGTGCCACGCCCTGGTGAAGGGTGACTTCCGGCACGTCGAGGATGATTTCCTTCACGACTTTGAACTGGCGGCTCAGTAGACTGACGAGCATCCAGATAAGATGCTGCGTGCCCGAAGCCGCTGCCATGCGCAAACTGACGTAGACGAGAATGACGCCTGATTTCGCCTCACTAGTGTCGGCAAGAACGCCTTGGGGGTCGGCACGAAGATGCCGGTCAGCAAGCTGATCCAGTTCAGTTTTCATCGCGGTCATCGCAGGTCAAATATTGGGGCTTCTGGACCATCAGAAAGCACCACTCGCGACTGCGCGTGCTCGTCCGACAGCAGATGCCAATAGCTTTGGAAATACTCGTGGACGCCGAGGCTCCGCGGCCACGAGCCTGACCAGTTGCCGTACCGGGGGAAGACAATCGACACCGCTCGGCGGCTCGGCGTCATCTCGTCGTCGTAAGACGAGTGCTCAACACCAACGCCAGGATGCGAGTGGATCGCGCCGACAACAGTCCACCCTTGCGCCCGAGCTAGTTCCGCGACCTTCAGCATGGCCTCGCCAGGCACCGAGTAGTTCCGCGGCCGATTGATTTGCATTGGCACGACAATGGCCTTCACCAGACCGTTTCCAACGCTATCAAGCGGACCGAGCCACAGGCAGGCCGACTCGACCATCCCTGCACCGCGCAGGACTACGGCGGTACGCACTAGCGCCTGAGCCGGCACCGTCAACACCTTACCCGTCGGGACATACAGCGTTGGCGGCTGCGGCCGCCATAGAATTGTTCCGTCGTTCATGGCGTGCTGCGGCCTTTGTAGTACGAGGGGGCTAGGCCACGACGGATCGCGGCAAGCGTCGCCAAAAAGTTCATCCGCTGCGGATCCCACACGTGCTCCGCATTCACGCTATGGTTCACCTTATAAAACTCGAGCGTGGTCGAGGAACAGATGAGCTGGCCGGCACTGTTGTAGTTCGGGTGAAAGGCGATGTCGGGTGCGCCTTCACACTTCGGAACCCAACACACGTCATCGGGATACACGTATGTCATCGTAAGGGGGTTGATGAACTGCGCACTCGGAGGGCCCTTCGGGTAGTGATCGAAGAACAGGCGCAGCAGGTAAAGATCAACCTGGCGTTGAGGCGCGTTTTCGACAAGCATGGACACGAGCAGCGTCAGGTCGTCGGGTTTCGACCAGCCCCTGTCGGTCAACGTGCTGTCTTTGAGTATTGATTTAAGGTCACGCTGGAACGCCTCCCTCCCAGCGTGAATGTCCTGCACAGGCATCGGTGCGATCACGACTGCGCTCCCCCGGTCGGGCCGACGATTTGGAACTTGTGGCTCTTCGTGTGCTTGTCGTCGAAGAGCTGCCGCATCGTCTCGCCGAGGTACGGCATCATGTCTACGCCATCGTCGGTCTGGAGGCGATCATCCGGGCGCCGGTCCTCGCCCAACTTCTCATACGCCATGTCCCATGCGGCTTGCAACGTGTCACTCCAGGAAACCCGGAACGTGACATCCTGGACGGACGCCACATGCTCGAACTGAAGTTTCGGGCCGTGCTTGTCGTCGTGTTGATCGCTGCTGCCTTCGTGCGGCTTGTTTCCGAGAGCTGCGTCGCTCATACGATACCTCGCTAATGGTTTTCGCCGCAGGTACGGCGACTGGTTGATGGGTCTCAGTGCTCGTAACCAGAGCCATGCCCCACGAGACGCCATAGTACACCAAAAACGTTCGGTGTACCGAACGGCAGGTTGAGGAACACTTCTAAAAAAATCGACCACTTTCGTTCGGTATAGCAGTACAATACAAAGCTCGCTTTTTCTAATTCGCTCAAGACAATGGCCACACTCCGCGAGAAGCTCAAAGCGAAAAGAACCGAGAAGGGCAAGTCCCTAGAGGCCCTGGCGAAAGACGCTGGACTGAGCAAAAGCTATCTGTGGGAATTGGAGAACCGGCAATCGCCGCGGCCTTCCCTGGACAAATTGCAGGCGATCGCCAGCGCGCTAGACATCGACGTTGCCTTCTTTATGGACGACAGCATTGAAGATCTGCAGGAAGACCTGAAGGACCGGCAGTTCTTTCGCAACTACTCCAAACTGAAACCTGAGACGAAAGAACAGTTGCGAGTCATCCTCGATGCGTTGAAAAAGACTGGTGGATAAAAGATGCCGCTAAGCGAGCCGGTCAGGCCGTCAAAAGCTGCGATTCGTCTGTCCCATCTTCTCGACGCCGCACTAGGGGAATCGACTCGATTCCCGGTCGACGTAGGAGAGCTTGCCCAAGCCGTTGGGCGTGACCTGAGGCTCGGGGACGAAATCACCGACGTCCAAGCTGCCAATCTCGACAGCTTTGAAGGTGGGTTGTTCCAAGTTGAGAAGGGCAGATGGGCGCTTCTCTACAACGAATCGTTGACATCACCAGGGCGGATTCGCTTCACACAAGCCCACGAACTCGGCCACTTCCTAGTGCACCGACTTCTGCAAAACGAGTTCCATTGCTCGCAAGCAGAAGTCGCCGGCTATGACGCCGGGAGCAAACAAATGGAGGCCGAGGCCGACGAGTTCGCCTCAACGCTGTTGATGCCGATGAAACAGTTCAGAGAAAGCGTTGCAGGCCCGGCAATCGACCTCGATGTTCTGTCAAGTACCTCTACCAAATTCGGTGTGTCCCTGACTTCGGCTGCTCTGCGATGGATTCGCTCCACCGAGGACAGCGCTGTTCTCGTGCTCTCCACGGACGGCTTCATGAACTGGAGCGTCTCTTCCGACCAAGCTTTCAAAAACGGCGCGTACTTCAAGACTCGCGGGCGAGTTGTTCCCGTCCCCGAAGGCTCGCTCGCCGCAGACCCCGAGAAAGTGTCATCGCGGTTGGGTGAGCGCGTGCAACTGAAGACGTGGTTTGAGAACGCGCACCCCGATGCAGTCGTGCGCGAGATGAAGCTGCAGTGCGACAACTACGGCTACACGCTGTCGTTGCTGCACCTCTCAAACGGAGATAAGGTTTGGGCGCCTCGCGATTGGACGTAGTGTCACGCTGAAGTCGCCGCGGGTGCCATGTCCCTTAACACCAGCGTTTACGTTGCGTCGCAGCAGGCTTTGAGCAGCGGCTTGGGGTTGACACAGGGAGTTGGTTGAACGCGAATGCGGTCATCGGTAGTTCGTAACTGGCAAATGAAGTCAATGACAGCGAAGGTTGATTGAGCGACGGACACCGGACACGGTTGCCGCGCGAAAGTCCACTAGCTGAGCGAACTCGACGTTCGAATGTCCATCCGAATGTTCCGGCCACTGACCGGAGATGGCCGCCTTGGGGCAGCGCAGCCGGCAATTCGCTCGCTGGAAACCGGTCGTTGAGCCGGGGCGAACGACACCTCGGCTATTCGAATTGGATGGCGAGGTCGACCGACCGCTTCTGGCCGATGACCGACGGCTCGAATCGACCTACGCGGCGGCCTCCAACCCATCACCGTCGTTCGGCCGGTAGCTGTGAATGGCGAGTTTGTGACGTCTATCGGTCAGACGCAGAGTGGGACACCCCGCCTTCCTCCCTACGAGGCGGATGCTTGTATGCGCGATAATGGCCGAAGAGCTCGTTACCAAGGAACTCAATGCGCATCCCGCCAATGAAGAGCATCGTTGCCTTTGAGAGCGTTTCGCGAAATCGGAGCGTCAGCAAGGCCGCCGACGAACTTGGTTTGACTGCTTCCGCGGTCAGTCATCAACTGGCCAATCTGGAGGAAGCGATCGGCCAGCCGTTGTTCTTTCGCCAAGGTCGAGGACTTGTACTCACACCCGTGGGCGAGCAGTACTTGCGGGACATCACCGGCGCTCTGGCGGAGCTCAACAGGGCAACCGAGCGCGCGTCCACACCTGCAGCCATCGACATCCTGCGCGTTCACACCAGTCCAAGTTTCGGATTGATGTGGTTGCTTCCACGGTTGGAGTCTTTCCAGGCTGACAACGGCGATATACAGATCAACTTGTCGTGCTCCTACGAGGATGTGTCCTTCACCGCTGGTTTCTATGACGTGGATGTACGACACGGCCACGCGCACTGGCGAGACCTCGAGGTGAAAACGCTTCGCCATGAACGGATTCTCCCACTCGCGTCGCCTGGTTACCTGAGCAAAAATCCGGTTCAGACACCCGCCGACCTTGTGAAGCGACGGCTCATCAATTCCGAAACTCCCCTGATTCGATGGGAGCAATGGTTTGCGCGGTTCGGCGTGCCGGCGATGCACAAGAACTTCGATTTCGCTTTCGACCGTTCATACATGTCACTTGAAACGGCTGCGCTCGGTCTCGGGGTTGCGCTGGAGAGTTCACTGCTGGCGTCGGTGATGCTTCAAAAGGGGACGTTAGTACCAGTGTTCGAGGAGCAATACTCAGTGGAAGTTGTTAGCCATCATGTGGTCTATCCAGCCCAAAATGCCGACTTGCCTCGGATTCAGCGCTTCCTGACCTGGCTTGATCGGGAGGTCAACCGGCGTCAGGAGGGCGCGGATTGATGCGGGTTTTCCCTCATCTCGACAACCCTCGATAACTGAAAATTTCTCAGCAATAGTTGACATCGAATGCATTGATCGGAAGCGCTCCAGAGACAAAACTCGACCCATCAACACACCACGCATAACCAAGGAGACATGAGATGCTGGTCGAGAACAAAGTCATCATCGTTACGGGCGCAGCGTCGCCTCGTGGTATCGGCAAAGCGACCGCCCGGGCGCTGGCGGATCAAGGCGCCAAGGTCGTCATCGTTGATCTGCAACTCGACGCCGCCCAGGCGGCGGCCGCCGATCTGGGTGAAGGCCACTTGGGACTGCGATGCGACGTCACGGACAAGGCATCATGCGACGCTGCCGTGCAGGCCACCATCGCACGCTATGGCCGCATTGATGGTCTCATCAACAACGCAGGAATCACGCAGCCGATCCGCACACTGGATATCGGTGCCGCCAACTTCGATGCGGTGGTCGACGTGAACCTCCGCGGCACGCTGTACATGTCACAGGCGGTACTCCCGCAAATGAAGGAGCAGAAGGGCGGGAGCATTGTCTGCATGTCGTCGGTATCCGCGCAACGCGGCGGCGGCATCTTCGGTGGTCCGCACTATAGCGCGGCGAAGGCCGGCGTTCTCGGGCTGGCAAAAGCCATGGCCCGGGAATTTGGCAGCGATCGTATCCGCGTGAACTCGGTAACCCCGGGACTGATTCAAACCGACATTACGGGCGACAAGCTGACCCCAGAAATGCGCACGGACATCATCAAGGGCATTCCGCTTGGACGCCTTGGCGATGCCGCCGACGTGGCTAACGCGTGCCTGTTCCTGGTCAGCGATCTTTCAACATACCTCACTGGCATCACGCTGGATGTGAACGGCGGCATGCTGATTCACTGATAGCGGCCCGAGGGCCGCCTTCCCACCATGTCAAAGCACCCGGGACCACCCGGGGCACCGGCAGGAGACATCCATGAAGACCAAATATGCAGCGTCGGCCGTAGGGCCTGGCGTGGTGACACAACGCGCCGAAGAAGCCACGTTCGAGTCTCGCACCTACGGCAAGGTGATGCGGCGACTGATTCCGTTCCTGATGCTGTGCTACCTGGGGGCGTACCTTGATCGCGTCAATGTGGGATTTGCCAAGCTGCAAATGCTGAACGATCTGCAGTTCAGCGAAACCATCTACGGCCTCGGCGCCGGCATTTTCTTTCTGGGCTACTTTATCTTCGAAGTACCGAGCAACGTCATCTTGCACAAGGTAGGCGCACGCAACTGGCTGGCGCGCATCATGCTGACGTGGGCGGTTATCTCAGCGGGATTCGCGTTTGTCAGCACGCCCACGCAGTTCTACGTACTGCGTTTCTTGCTCGGTGTTGCCGAGGCCGGCTTTGCGCCCGGTGTCATCCTCTACCTTACGTACTGGTTCCCGTCGGAGCGACGCGCCAAGGCATTGTCGATGTTCTTCATGGCGATTCCTTTGGCTGGCATCGTGGGCGGACCACTGTCGGGCTGGATCATGCATGCTTTCCATGGTGCGCATGACCTGGCCGGCTGGAAGTGGCTGTTCCTGGTTGAGGCATTGCCTTCTCTGGTTCTCGGTGTTGCCATTCTGTTCTACCTCGACAATGGCATTCAGGGCGCCAAATGGCTCACAGACCAGGAAAAGGCGCTGCTCCTGCGTAATGTGGAGGGTGATAACGCCCAGAAGGTCCAGCACGTTTCGATTCGTGCGTTCATGGCGGATCGTCGCCTGTGGTTGATGGCTGCCATCTACTTCTGCGTGGTGCTGGGCCAGTATGGGTTGACGTTCTGGCTGCCGACAATCATCCGCAAGACTGGTGTCGCGGACCCGCTGTGGGTTGGCATTCTTACCGCCGTACCGTACCTGTGCGCCATTGTTGCACTGCCGCTGGTTGGCCTGTCGGCTGACCGTCGGCGGGAGCGTCGTCTTCACCTCGCAATTCCGATGCTGGTGGCTGCAATTGGCTTCGCCACGCTGCCAATGCTCGGCAGTGTCACCGCAGCCATCATTTGCCTCTGCATTGCTGCTGCCGGGATCATGACCTCGTCATCACAGTTCTGGGCACTTCCTACGGCCGTGCTTGGTGGCATGTCCGCAGCAGCAGGTATCGCTGCGGTGAATTGCGTAGCAAACCTGGCTGGCTTCTTCTCACCCGCCATCGTGGGCTGGCTCAACGACTTCACTGGCAAGTCAACTGCGGGCCTGATCTTCATCTCGGCAACAGTCGTATTCGGCGCGCTGCTCGTATTTCTGGTGCCGGCGAAAGTTGTGAATCGCTGAGCCAACCACCATCCAACGGAGTCAATCATGAGTCGTACAAATCTCGAGGCGCCTGTCTCGCTGGCCGAACGCGCCTATCGCATCCGGCGCAACGCCATCCTGATGGGAGAAGTCCAGGGGCAAGGCTATGTAGGCCAGGCTCTCGATATCGCGGACGTGCTTGCCGTCGCCTACTTCGGCGCGATGAAGTACCGCCCGGAAGATCCTCAGTGGGAGGGGCGGGATCGCTTCCTGCTTTCCAACGGTCATTACGCGATTGCGCTGTATGCCGCGCTGCTCGAGGCGGGCATTCTGCCTGCCGAAGAGCTCGAAACGTACGGGAGCGATGACAGCCGCTTGCCCATGTCGGGCATGGCTAGCTACACACCGGGCATGGAGATGTCCGGGGGGTCGCTCGGCCAAGGCCTCACGATTGCCGTGGGCCGTTGCCTGGGTCTGAAGCGCAAGAACTCGGACGCATTCGTCTACACCCTGTTTTCGGACGGGGAACTGGACGAAGGATCGATCTGGGAAGGCATCCTGTCCGCCAGCCACTGGAAGCTGGACAACCTGATCGCCATGGTTGACGTGAACAACCAACAGGCCGACGGGCCGTCGACACAGATTCTGGCATTCGAGCCACTGGTTCCGAAGCTGGAGGCATTTGGCTGGTATGTGCAGCGGGTGGACGGCAATGACATCGATGCGGTGGCGACTGCCTTCGACAACGCCCGCGCGCATAAGGAAGCGCAGCCGCGAATGATTATCTGCGACACGCGGATGGGCTGCGGTGTGCCGTTCCTTGAGCAACGCGAAAGGAATCACTTCATTCGGGTGGATGCGCACGAATGGCAACTGGCCCTGCAGGCCCTTGAAGATGGGAGAAAAGCATGAACAGCAACACTCAATCGGGCAAGCCCCGCCTGAAGACCTCGGCCATGATTGCGTCGATCGCTGGCGAAGGGCAGGCAACGCGGTCGGCGCCATTCGGTCACGCGTTGGCAGCCCTGGCTGCCAAACGGCAGGACATCATCGGCATGACGGCTGACCTGGGCAAATACACCGATCTGCATATTTTTGCGAAGGCCTACCCGGATCGCTACTATCAAATGGGCATGGCGGAGCAACTGTTGATGGGAGCGGCCGCAGGCTTTGCGCACGAAGGTGCAGTTCCCTTCGTCACGACCTACGCAGTGTTTGCTACGCGTCGCGCTTACGACTTCATGCATCAAACGATTGCAGAGGACAACCTGAACGTCAAAATCGTCTGTGCGTTGCCCGGGTTGACGACAGGATATGGCCCCAGCCATCAGGCAGCGGAGGACTTGGCGCTGATGCGGGCGATGCCCAACATGATGGTCATCGATCCGTGCGACGCCATCGACATCGAGCAGATGGTTCCAGCCATTGCCGAACACAACGGCCCCGTCTACGCGCGCCTCCTGCGTGGCAATGTGCCTGTGGTCCTGGACGAGTATGACTACAAGTTTGAACTCGGCAAAGCCAAGCTGCTCCGGGACGGTGCCGATGTACTGATCATCTCGTCCGGAATCATGACGATGCGTGCATTGGAGGTAGCGAAGGAACTGGAAGCGGACAGTGTAGGCGTGGCCGTACTGCATGTTCCCACCATCAAGCCGCTCGACACGGAAACCATCGTGCGTGAAGCGCGAAAGTCGGGCCGGTTGGTAATCGTCGCGGAGAATCACACCGTCATCGGGGGTCTTGGGGAGGCGGTTGCTGGAACATTGATGCGTGCGGGCGCACACGCGCCTTTCAGGCAAGTGGCGCTGCCCGACGAGTTTCTGGATGCGGGCGCCCTCCCGACGCTCCATGATCGCTATGGCATTTCCACCAACGTGGTTGTTCAGTCGATCAAGAAATGGCTTAGCGAGTAGGAGGGCGCTTAAATGTGGCACCGGCAAGTGACGGTGCCACATACGCCGATGTGCTTTTGAACTGGCGCGCCGCATTCAAGACCGTTGGGAGAATTTGGGCGAACCGCGTGAAATCTCGTCAGATCCCGAGTTCAATATCGCCGGTGTTCGAACGTCTGAAGTCCACTGCAATCCGGCCATTGAAACGCTGCTTCTGTCCGACCGCTCATGGCCGGTCTCTGCCGTCCGCCCACGCCAGGACCGCGGCTGTCTCTGATCGGCGGACTCGGGCGATGGGCGCCAGGTCTGACCGTTGCGGAATTTTCTGGGCACTGGCTCTGATTCCAACTCTGCCACTTCAGGCCAGCACGACCGCCCTACAGATCCCCATCAACGCTGCACCGCAAAAAAAGCACGCCTGGCGAGCATGTAACCTAGAAACGGATTGCGTTGCCCCAGACCGTGGACGGATCAAGCGGGGCATTCCGTGCACTGCAGGCGATGTGTTCGCTGACGCCAGACAATAACTACGACGCCATCAATGCCTGGCTGGGATTGCACGAAGCCACCGCCACGGCGCGCCTACCGCAAGGAGGCCGAGCGCGTACTGCTGTGTGCCATCCTCGATCGCGGGAAACCCGCTCTCGTCGCTCACCGCCGAGGATGCTAAGGCTTACCGCGCCTTCCTGCGTGCGCCGACCGCCCGCAGGGTGGGTCCCGCGCCCCCCCTTCACCGGAATGGCGGCCGTTCACCGGCCCGCTGACGTCCCGCTCGATCGCTGATGCCCTGGGCGTCATTGGTGCCCTGTTCCGCTGGCTGATCGCCCAGCGCTATGTGCTGGCCAACCCGTGCGCGGGATTGAAGGTACGCGGCGCGCAGCGGTCGGGCGACCTCGATACCTCGCGGGCCTTTACCGAAGGCGAGTGGGCGCTGGTCCGTACCCTGGCGGACGGTCTGGAGTGGTCGCACGGCTGGACGCCGGACGCGGCGATGCGCCTGCGGTTTGTGCTCGATTTCGGTTATGCGATCGGCCTCCGCGCAGCCGAACTGGTGGGGGTGACGCTGGGCGGGATCGAGATTGGCCCGCGGGGCGAACGCTGGCTGCATCTGGTCGGCAAGGGTGAGCGCCGCGGCAAGGTCGCCCTCCCATCCCTCGCCCATCAGGCACTAGACCAATACCTCGTCGCACGCGGTCTTCCCGTGACGCCGGCGCGCTGGGACCGGCATTGTCCGATCCTGGCGCATCTCGAAGACGGCTCTCCGATCACCACGCCGCGCCTACGTACCGTGCTGCGGCGCTTCCTCTCGCTTGCCGCCCATGCGATTGAAATGGACCATCCACCGCTCGCCGACAAGCGGCGACGGGCGACGCCTCACTGGCTGCGCCACACCCATGCGACCCACGCGCTCGCGCAAGGCGCATCGCTCACGACTGTGCGAGACAACCTGCGCCATGCGTCCATCACGACGACGTCGCGCTACCTACATGATGATGACATGCAGCGGACCGCCCAATTCGAGCAGGTGTTTGGACGGCGATAGGGCCGGCGACCAGCGCGTCAGCCTCCCGCCCTGGCCTCGTCATCCCTGTCGACTGTCGCGCTGCTGGTTGCGCCTGGCTGGCCAGGCGCAACTAAGTCGTCGGCCGCCTAACTAGGCGATTAATTGCATTTAAGTGCTAGTCCGAAGGCGGCCTACCCCGTCAACAACCTGACGTCACACCGCACGTCCACGGCGTTGTTTGATTGCAATTACCCACACTTAAATGGAGGTTAACGCGCGTTAAAATAACGCACATTACGCGCCCTCTCCTTTTCCCGTCGATCGCACCCCCACAGCTTAGGAAGACCGGAAACGGCCCGCTAGCCCGCATTGGGACGTCGCGGAAGGCAGGCCCGCCCGCCAGGGAACTGTGGGAAAACGATGACGCAAACCCGCTTCGATCCACCGCGCCAGTGCACGCGGTGGAATCGTGGCCCTATGAAGGCGCGTGGCGGAGACGCATAGAAGTGCCGGAGTAAGATATCTCAGTGTACTGGGCCAGGAACGGGCAAGGCCTCAATCTTGCGTTATTTTTTTACAGTAACATTCTTTTTGCAGAGGGTTTTCGCAAGAAAATAACGCGAACAGTTCAAATGCGTAATCAGCCACTTCACAATCTGATGGCCCAAGCGCCACGCGGCCAACCGATGGACACAGAAATGCTCCGCGAGATAGGGGTGTCTGAACGTTCCCTCAGTCATCTCGTCAGCGCAGCCTGGCTCGAACGGCTGGGGAGAGGCGCCTATCTGCTACGGGGCGACCAGCCAACCCGGGACGGGATCCTGGCGTTCTTGAGCCGGCGGATAACGGGCCTGCACGTTGGCGGGAAGACTGCGCTTGACTGGCAAGGGGTTCGCCATAACGTCGCCTTTCGCCAGAAGGTCGTCCTGTGGGGAGAGGCCCCCTACAGGTTTCCTGATTGGGTCGGCCAGCATCTCCTGTACTCCTATCAGACGACCGATCTTTTTGACGAATCGTTCCAATATGGTGAAGGCCTCAAACCCATCCCAAACGGGAACCCATCCGTACTTGTGTCGGTTCCAGAACGGGCATTCCTCGAGCTCGTGAGCGACGTGGGCAAGGGCCAAACGCTCGAAGAGGTCCAGAACATCCTCGTAACCATGCACAGCCTCCGTGCGCCCGTCCTCCACATGTTCATGCGGCACTGCACACGAATCAAAGTGCTCAAGCTGGCGAGAACGCTTGGTGAGGATAGCGGATTTGACTGGGGCAAAGACCTTCAACAGTATGTCGATCAGCGCAGCCAGGGTAAGCGATGGTCCAACAAGATGAATGACATGCGTATCACACTAAAGCCATGAATGATACCTCGCAGGACACAATCGACCAACTCATGAGGTGCTCTTCCCAAAACAGAAAGACCTGGAAGAGAGCTATAGCGAATTCATCGGCATGACCACTGAAGAGGTAAGCCTCGACACCCTCGTCGCCATCCAGAAGCGACTGCAGCAGGAACTGCACGCAGCGCTTACTCAGGCACACAAGGACTTCCTCATCTCCCTTGTGAGAGCGGACCCCAACTGGTCCCTGATGCCAGCTTACCCCCACCTCAAAGACATGCCTGCCGTGCGGTGGAAGCTTGCCAATCTCAGCAAGCTCAGAGAATCTGGGGATGCGCGATTCGCCGATCAGGAGAAGCTGCTCCGCGAGCGATTTGACGCCATCGCCGCATCAGCACGATAGCCGCAAGTGCGGTAGGCCGGACGGGGCGGCATGTCGCTATGCGGATGCGAGCCCTCCTTATTTGTGGAGGATATACTCGTCGTCAGTACGGCAAAACCGCGGCCCTTGGGCATGAAGACGTCGACACTCCATGCGCCGCCCCCTAGTTCAACGCCTTCATTAAACTTGCCTTAGCGGGTGGATATCTGCTGCTTACCCTTATGGGCCACCGCCCCCCCCGATCATCGACATGAGCCCGCGAATCCTGCGGAACAGCCAATCTCGACGCACGCTCCCGCAGGGCGTCTCGCCGGAAGCAGGATCGATACGGCTCAGGCTTTCGAGCAACCGAACTGTCCACTGAACGCTAGCCACCGTCGAGGTCGTCTGAGCCCTCGTGCAGCTACCTATTGCATGGCGGGAAGCAATTTGGCATGCTCCGCCGGATCCGGCGATGGCGCCGGTAACCTCGGTAACAGGAGCCACATGGCAACGAAGAAGACGGCCGCGACGAAGACTGCGGCAAAGAAGGCAGCAGCACCTGCGAAGAAGGCCGCGCCTGCAGCCAAGAAGGCGGCGGCAACCCCGGTAGCCAAGCCGCTCAAGGACACGTTTAACAAGTCAAGCCTGCTGGCCCACCTGGTCACTCAGACTGAGCTCGACAAGAAGACGGTGCAGACAGTTCTCGTCCATCTCGAAAACACCATCGTCGGCAGCATTCACAAGAAGGGCGCAGGCGAGTTCACACTGCCCGGTTTGTTCAAGGTGTCGGCCATTCAGGTTCCGGCCACCAAGAAGCGTTTTGGCAAGAACCCCTTCACTGGCCAGGACCAATGGTTCGCCGCCAAGCCGGCTTCGGTGAAGGTAAAGGTTCGCCCACTGAAGAAGCTGAAGGACGCGGCGCTGTAACGTGCGCCCCAAGTAAGCAAAAGGCCCGACAGCGCTGCCTATCGGACCCTTTCCTATGTTTCCGTCCTATCACGTTGCGAGGAGAGCTTCTTCGTTGAAAGCCTGCAGGGCATTCAGCGTCGGGGACCAGTACTCCAAATGTCAATGAGTAAGCACCCGCGCTTCATCTGGTCGATACCTCTCCGTCACGCGCAAGTACGCGAGCGGTGCAATGAGGAAAGCAAACTCCAACGCATTCTTGGTGCCTGCCAAATCCCTGATTGGGAGAAGCGTGGTCGCCCCCTCCTTGATGCGAATCTGATCGCGATACGATTTGCCGTGCATTACCTCCGAAGTGCGCTCGCAAATGAGATCATAGTCTTCGAGATGGCCAACATCTTTTGCCACGCCCCGTACGGTCGTGATACTTCTGTCCGCCAGTGTGTACCAACTCGGGCGGTACTTATTCTTGCCGCGTAGCTCGATGAACGCCCGGTTGTACCGCCCAAACTGGGGGCCAGCCAGCACTCTCTCAAGCTCGGCCCTATCGGACTTCATGCGATCCATAAAGCGTTCGTTGCGCGGCGATGCCAACACAAGCTCTAGGTAATGGAGCTGGCGTCGAAGCTCCTCTACGTAGTAGAAGGACGCCTTCTCTTCGGCATTCGCCTTCAGGATCCAATGCAGATACACAGATGACTCGAAGGCGGCACGCACTGACAACAGGGCAGGCTTGGCTGACCCGGCCTTCAACGCAATATGCACGCCATCGAGCATCGCAACCATCTGTTTCAATAGAACAGTACAGATGACCAAGTCGTGCCACTTCCCGTCACTACTGTTGTAGTGGCGCTGGACCATGTTAGATCCCCAGTTCACCATGTCCTCAAGGCAGGTCAGAAATTGGCCATAGTGAAGTTCGACTAGGGCGGCGGAATGGACGCGATCCAGTAGCGTAGGGTTGGCTGGTTCAAGTCGCATGTCCGTAACAGCTCCTGTGTGCGAGATAGTGCTCGCCTTCACCTTTTCCGTTGTCTTAGCGAGGATCGCGCATCACCACAAAGCCGGGATCGCAGTGATCGCGGCCTGCCTCGATGGCTTCCTCTTCCGTCTCGAACGCTCCGGCGTCTACCAGGTTCGGCGTGAAGCCAACATCCGCGTCTTGAGGGAACAGGTAGTCATTGCCAGTTCTGACGATCCAGCCCTTCCGTGTGCTATTCAATGCCATCATATTCTCCGGGCCATTCGTTAATCGTGGTGCGGATCCGGCCAAGGTTGACCAGCTAGAGTATCAAGTAGGTCAGGTGGAACCAAACCTTTGACACCACGTTCGACAAGCAGAGGGTATAGCGACGAGTACATTGGATCGAGACTGCTTAGCAGCCCTGCCAATCCGTTCCTACGCTCTTCCTCATCCCAGCGGCAGAACTGCACACCTCGACCGTCGAATACCTCCTCCAGCCAGTGGTGCGCTGGGTTAAGTCTCTGCCAGGCATCAAGCACGGTCGCTGACTGCTGACCAAAAGCTTCGGTGATGGCGGCTTCAACTACCGACTCAAGCAGATACGTGAAGCCTTGCTGCTCCTTCGTGCTACTCATGAAGGCCAGCGATACGCGCATCATGCACACCTGTGCAAGCAAGGTTGGCCAGAGCATCTCCACGGCATAGCGAACGCCAACGCCAGTATCGACATCGGTAGGATGAATAACCTCGCGGTCGCCTTGGTACGCCTTGCGCACGTCGTATGCCATTGCGACAAACAACCCCTCCTTGTCGCGGACGATAGGAGATGCCTCGTTGATCTGGTGAATTACCTGGTGCAGCGCACGCAGAGTGAGGTAGTCGCCAGCCAAATGAATGCCGGCGAGATGCTCTGATAGACGGTAGTTCAGCATAGGTCTTGGTTCAGTTGGGGCGCCTCATTCCGTCCTGCGCAGGGCTAGCCCCGATTGTCGTCCAGTTCAGCCCTCAAAATTGCCGTGCCACGCGTCAACCAGTTGTCCAACGCGTACTGCGGCGAACTCGGGGCGATTCTCCAGCCAGTTGAGGACTCGATGGCGATCTTCCTCGGTGGCGGAACTGCGTTTGCCCTCCGGGGCCACGAAGCCGTCAAGACGATGCTCTAGCGCCCCACCATACGTGAGTCGGTTGCCCTCAATGCAATCGGAGATGAAGGTGTCACAAGCGGCAACCTTCGTGGCATCGTCGAGACCGCCGACCAACTCCGCCGAGAGCCAAAAGCCAAATTCCTGAAACTCGCCGAGTCGCAGCTTCTTACGTTGGCGACGGTTGTATCTACTACTCATCTGCTCTCTATTCCTTTGTATCAGGCCACAAGCTCTTGCCAGCGCCTGACAGTCACATTCCAGTATGTTTCGGGCGCTACCCCATCGTACGCGCCGAAAGAGAACCCGTCATTCATTTCGATTAGAGCCGTCTCTCCTGTATCGAGCACGCCGAAATCGATGACGTATCCCGATGGGGTCTGTGGATCTTCGGCAAGCAGTGCGACCGCACCCTGAATAACCGCTATATCCGGGCCCGCACCTTGGTTGCCACCGTGGTCAGCGAAACGGATATCCATGACCTTTCCCTCCGCCACATAGGCGCGCCATTCGCTGACAAATCGTACGGGGTCGGAAAGCCACACGGGCTTCGAGCGCGAGACACCGTTGAAGCGATAGTCGTCCTGAAACTCGGCCATCAGGGACTCCTCACGACCGAGCGTGCCATTTCCCTTGATCTCAACGAGGATTCGTGTCGGTGCGTCCATACCCCATCTCCTCTTTTTTCCGTCGCAAAATCAGTGCGCTTCGCCGGAACACGGATTCGATTTCAAGTAGGCGAGCATGTCGTCTCCCTGACCCAGCGCCGCGGCCGTTCCTTGCTGCTGCCGCGTGACCTCCGTACCGTGTGCGCCATTGTCACGGAGCCTGATCAAAGTCAGTGGCTGCCTGAACCAGGCATAGCCCGCCGTGGGATTGATGTAACCGCTCATCTTTGGTTCGCTCATACCAAGGCTCGAAGCAGCTCTCTCTGCTCCCTTTTCGTAAAGGCATCCGAAATTCGCAGCAACCACGAACTGCGTGTTCGGCGGCTCGCGGGTCAATTCCTCATGCGTCATCGCGCAACCTGCGATTGCCGATAACAGAAACAACACGGCTACTCTTCTTGCTGGATACATACTCCCCCTCTTTTCCGTGGTCAGGTTTGGCTGCAAGGCTTCACGGATGTCACCGAGATCAACGCCGGGACCTGCGCGCTGAGGTTGACGCCGTCAATGGACTGATCCGGCGGCGTACAGCCCATCGGCATTGCATTGGCGGCCTCCGGCTCTGCGTACTCGATATAGTCCAACGCTTGCACGACCAGCTCGGTCACGCTGGCCTGCTCCCGATGTGCATCTTTGTAGGCCTCGATCAGTCGCGCATCATTGACAAAGCCCCCCCGATCGACCACCTGCAGCATGCCTTGCGGACGCAGGACCACGTCGGCCAGTTCATACGTGGCATTCTGGACCAGAATGCGAAAACCGTATTGATCTGCTGCGCCGTATTCGCCGAAGCGGTGTTCCGCCGCCCGGAACTGATGAGTGCCAAGCAGCCAGCAAACCACCGCATCGAACTGGTAGGACGCTGTCAGCCAACGCGTCAACTCCGGGTCATTCAGCAGATCCCCTTCGATCAGCAGAACGTCGGCCGGCGCGCCGTCGGGCACCGCGTCGTAGCGCACGGCGTAGGTCTGCGCCGTCGCGGCCTCGACAACGCCCCGCAGGCGAAGGGCCACCGAAACGCCCTGAGCTTCGAGCCGCTCCTTCGTCGCCATGAGGCAACTTGGATTCTCCTCGACCGCGACGATGGCGTGCCCGCGACGGGTCAACGTAAGGGTTGAGTAGCCAACGCCGCAGCCGATCTCCAGCACCAGCCGCCGCCCCGCAATCTTGTCGGCCATCCAGTCATAGTAGCCAGCGTCAAAGAAATGCCTTGAGTTGACCTCCCACTGCGCAGCGTACCGGCTTCGCGCGCCCGCGAGCGCGCGCGCCGTGGGGGCTTCCGCCAGCCGCGACTGGGCTTCGGCGACGCGTTGTTCCCTTGTACCCCGCTGCTTTGCTTGTCCCATTACTGTACGTCCTTCACGGCGTCCGACACGATCCATACCACGTTATGCTTGAGCATCACAATTTTCCTTTTAACTCGGCAGGCACGGCAGCCGCTCGACCCATGATGAAGCCACCGAAAGCTCCTATCGCGACTCCGATAATGGGGCAAGCGACAGCCAGCAGAAATGGTCCCTGCATTAGCGTGACCATGACGGCTTGAGTTTCGACCTTCACTCCAGCATTGAGATTGCCACTCCACTAAGCTTCTGCGCTCTGTTCGACATGTGCTTTTCCGTTCGTTACGCCGTCGCAGTCTGATGTCGCTGCTCCGCACGTCGGAAAGCCTTGATGCAATCTGCCGGGCTCTGTAGCCAGTACGGGGTATCCACGTAGTGGCTGTACTTCTCGTCAAACAGACCGAGGAAGTCTCGTTGCTCCGCTTTAATCCGATACTTCTCGTGCCGGCGACGGTTAGACCACCCGTTCAGCATCTGTCCAACATCCGGCCCGCGTTGCGATGTACGGGAGCTACCGGATAAGACACCTCGCAGGACGTAACCAATCACAACACCTATAACTAATTCTCCCACGTGCATGTTCCATTTCCGATTCGTCAGCCGCCGAGCTTCGTCAGTCGAGCCGCAAGCGCCTGTACTGAGCGGCTGTGTGTTTCTTCCATCTTCCTCATCCGCAGCTCCAATGCCGCGAAGCGTTCGCTGTCCGGCCTTTCAGTTTCCGCTTCGGTCTGGTATATATCGAAACTACCGATTAGCCGCGCCACGATTTCGGCGTTCAGGGAGCGTTCTGCTGCCGCTTGGTGGATCTGTGCGTGTAGATCCCTTGGCAACCTCAGTGCCTTCTTGATGTAGTCGTCCTGTTCGAGCGAGGCCATTGCATTTCTTTCCGGGGCGCGGGTCCCGTCAGACGATTGCACTCTCCGACGGCTTGATTGTGGCAAGAAATCCTCCCATCGCTTCGTGAAAGGCTCATTCCTGGGTTTTGGACGCCAGGGGTCTTCAAAGCGATAGCAACTCGCATCGCTGTCAGGCGGCCCGCCCAAGTTGTAGCCGTCCCTTGCCAGGGCATATTTGAGCTTGGCCAATCCCTTTACGTCGATGCCATCAAGCGCGAGGATCTCCGCATCCTTCCATGACTCAAGGTCGCGGACGGTCTTGATGCCATGAAGAACGAGCAATTGCTCCACGTACTTCGGAATATGAAGGCACTCGATGCCTGCATCACGACTAGCGACAATACCTTTCATTCATCCTTCTTTTGACGTTCGATAGATTTCTCGGCCGCACGTGTTCATCGCCACTTTTCCGTTGTCTGCGGCCTCATACTTATTGCTTGACCCCACAAATGTACTGCGCCGTGCGGTATGTGATGGAGGACGGATTCAACTTCTCCATATCCTTCAAAACCCACACGGGCCTCGAAGTGTCGAATTCGCCTGAACTGGACAGGATTGGCTTCATGCTTGCATCAAAGGCCATCTGGACGACGTTTCCCCACGCTAGTGCATTGCAATCGACCATCGAGTTTGAGATGGTGGTTGTAATCACATCACCGCCCATAACTCTTACCCCAGGCGCGTAAGTTACTTTCACGTAAGCAGTCCTGTAGTTACCTCGAATATTCTTGACGCTCGATTGCAATACGTACTCGATATGCAAGGACGGGCCAGTGCCGTCCGAATCATCTTGTCCAGAAGATGCTTTCACCCATGAACCGACGGCGGCAGAAACGCATGTCGAGGCCAATGCGGCGGCAATTGTTACGGCGAGGTGTGGCAATTTCATCTTGGCTTCCTGAATGCTCTCCCGTGGTTTAGCTGGTGGAGCGATGCGACGTCCCACACTCCTCACACGTGTACTCGCCCTTGGGTGGATAAATCTTCCAGCCGCCTCGGGCGCTTCCGCAATGTGGGCGGGCGGCAAGCAGCACGTTTGCAACGTCGAAACACCAGCCATACCCATTCAATGACTGGTACATCTTTTTTCCTAGTCGATTTCAGCGCGGCATCGAGCACATCGTTCCGGATCCAGGTCGACAGCCTTCATCGCAGATTGCGACACCGCGACTATCCAATCCGGCGCCACCACCAACTACATTGGAGCAATGCACATCGCCTTTTGCATCGGCGACGCACTGTCCTACCCCACAGCGCACCTCGCCTTCGCGATTGATCGCAATACCACCAGCTTCCCTTGCACAGCGAATCTCACCGGTCCGCGTGGCCATGCAGGAAAGGCCGCTTCCACAACGTACACCGCCATATGCGTCGCGTGTGCACGCCGCTTGAGCGCCAACTGAAGCCGTCGCAAGCAATAGCGCCGCAAGCGCTACCAATACCCCCCGAGAGTCCCTCACAACTGTCGCTCCAGAATGGTACCCACCGCGCGGGCGAGCCGATGTGGAATTATCTTTCCGATTCGTTTGCACGCCTACCGATCGAGACAAGCCTTAACTGCAAGGGCGCGAATCTCGTTTGGCGTCATGCGTAGCATTTCGGGGTTCATGTAGACCCCGGCGACATACGCTTCACCGTTCTTGCCTTCTTTTGCTTTTGCTTCTTTAAGAGCAGCCTCCATATTCATGCCGGAGTCCCGGTGGCGAGCATACTCCGCAAATTTGTCACCGAACGCAGCGCACTCATCCGGTTTCCCTGCGTGTACGTTGAGCGATGAAATCAAAACTGTGACAACAACAAACAGCCTTTTCACTGCTTCCCCTTGTTCTGTTGTTCTGCGTCTTGCGCCGACGCATCGACCTCGATCTCGACGCCAAGCTCAACACGGTAGTGATGCAAGAAGTCGCCCAATGCTTCCTTGAGGGTGCCGCCTTTTCCGTCCTATTGCCGTCCTATTGCCGTCCTATTGCCGTCCTATTGCCGTCCTATTGCCGTCCTATTGCCGTCCTATTGCCGTCACGCCAGTTTGAGGCCTTCCGGATGAAGATCCACCAGTGTTGATCCCTTCGCCAGTCGGACAATTTGAGACGTGCCGGCGACAACTCTATCCAGCGGCCGGCTGTTGCGACGTACTGCGGCTGACGGCCATATCAAGCCAGGCCGGTACCGTCCACGCCGTGGAGCCCATACCTCGACGCCCGGGACTTCATACCCCGCTGCAATAGCACAGGCCAGCCACTCGGCCTCTGCACGATTAGCCTCGCTTTGGACAACGGAGAGTGCCTCTAGCAGGACTACGTGAACGATCAGGCCTCGCTCTGTTGCCCACTGGAACAACGAGCTGGAGCATCGTTCGCCGGTGCGTCGTGTCCAGTGTTCATGCATTCGCCGGGCAACGGCCCTTGTCTGCCCGATATAGCAGGCAGCTTCAACTGGGCCTTGCACCACGAGCGCATAAATCCAGTAGTCGAAGACAACCCCCGACTCGGTCAGCATTCCCGCCTTCCCGGCTTTGTAGTGATTGGCAGGAAACAGTCGGAACCTGCGGTGCCCTCCCACCATGACCGTAATAGAACCTTCGCCTTGCTTCGTGACAATCAGGCCCCGATCTGCAACGAAGGTACGCAACTGCGCCATAGTGGTTACAGAGCCCGCATTGATGAGCCGTTGGAGTTCCTTCTTTAAGGTCATGGCCCGAGGATCGGTGCTCTCGCAAGACTGCACGGGGTTCTCGTTCGGAAATCGATTAATAGTGCCGCAACGATCGTTCTCCGCATTGTCCTCTCCAAGCTTTTACCAAACGCCCGTGATGAGGGGAGCGTCAAGCTGCAATGTCTGCCGGTTTCCGAGATCGTCCGTAATCAGCATTGTCTGCGCCGTTATTCGCGGAGGCTTCTGGAACTAGCGTGCAGCGATGCTCAATAGATCAGTCACATCGTTGCGCTCGAGGTTGCGTCGCTCCCACTTTGCGATCTCTTCTGACGCACTGATCAGCCGGTCTTTTTCTTCTTGTGTGAAACGACCCATGGGTACTCCAAGTTTGTATATGAACGTCTCCCGTTTGAGCAAGCTCTCTTGTGTGTAGACGGACAGGATGGGTTGCAGCTGTATATCCGGCCTTGTTGCAGCCGGTTTCTCTGCTGCGGGCCCCGATGAAATCCGCTGACTTGCGCCTTATTGCCTCAACGAGCTTTCCGGTACAACAGCTATCCGCAATCTCGTGGTGTCCAGCAGTACAAGCACCGGCACCGAAGCCCATGTGGGCGAGTTCAGCGGTTCCGTCTCACGTTCGGCGCAGCTGGAAAAGGTGCCTCTGATCCCGCATGACCTGGTCATGCAATTGCCCAACCTGCAGTACTTCCTGCGAATCTCCGGTGGCGCTGTCTACCAGGGTCGCATCCCCATTATTCAGGACTAACCATCCATGCGTAGCAGCCTGTTTCGTGACGTTATCAAGCAACACCATTTGTCGGCGAAGCTCTCGCCCGTGTTCACCCTTTCCCCGGACCTCGATGTGATCTGTACTCGCGTGGTGGACTATGTCGGCGCCAACTTCCGGTTGCGCGATGAACCTCTGATTAAGGAGATGCTAACGGATGGAATCGAAGCATGGCGCGCTGCGCGCAAGCACGGGGACCCCAGCGTGGCATTCATGAAGGGCCTTTTTGCTCGGGCCCATGACCTCTATAACAAGCGCTACGCCGCCTTCAAGGGCGAAAAGTACAACGTCTGGTATCCGTTTCACGAGTCGATTCCTTCCTTCGAGCAGCGGCAACCCGAGGGTTACGTCTGTCAGGTTGTCGACGAACCGGTGCCAGGCGAAATTTCGCAGCGCTGTGCGGCCTTTCAACTGGCCGCCCGCGTGCTCAATGGCTACGAATTCTCCCGCTACTTCGAGAGCTACGATGTCGCTGGCAACTTTGCACACTGACGCGCGCCGGGTCGCTGTCATGATCCGCGTAGTGCCCGCGCGCATCGCCGCGCGCCTCCTCGGCATCGACACTGCAGTGGCGATAACCATGCATGAGTGGCTGACGGCCGCCGGCGCCGACAAGGGAGAATTACCGCCCACCTTCACTGGAGGAGCGGCCTCTGCGTGCTTTGCCCTCGTGAAGATCTCGGTGGAGAAGCCGGCGCTGTTCTGGGCTGCGCTCGTATCCATTCCCAGCTTCCCTATCCTCTTGGCACTGAGGTGGATCTAAAACATGGCAAGTAGCAGATTCGCATCTCACGTTCGCCTTTGGCTCATTGTGTCGCCACTGATGATCTGTACGGTGGCACCGTTCATTCAGGACCAGTCGGCGTTCGAGATCAGCCGGTCTGAACAGGGATCCGCCGAGAAGGTGCTGGGACAGGACAAGGCTGACAACGCCGTGTCTCTGGCGAACGCGCGCTTCCACAAATGGTTTATCGAGACCGGCGCTGTGAAGGCGTCGTTCTCCGGATCGGATACTTCAACGGATTTCTCGGACGGTGGCGCCTCCACCTTCGGCCGCAACTGGATGCAGCACTTCTGGCTGACGATCTATCGCGGCTTGTACCGGGCGTGCATTGCCTACCACTGGCTGTTCGGTGCAATCGTCTTCTTCCTCGCCGTGTTTAACGACGGCTCGGTGTCGCGGAAGATCCGTGCGGCCAGTGCTGGCTTCGCGAACCCCGTGTCGTTCCACGTTGCGGCGCATGGCCTGATGCTCTGCTTCGGGCTAGGTGCTTCCGCGTTGCTGCTCCCCTTTTCCTTGCTCGCCAACTGGTGGACGTACGTCGTCTGCCTGGTGGGCCTGCTCTGCTGGCGCCTTGCGGCGTCATTCCACGTCGGAAAATAGTCCGGCCGCATATTGACTACTAGGGCCTTAACTTGGCCAGCTACGGAGAATTCATGACCACGACCGACCTCACCCCCAACGAAGACATCACCGTGGATCCGGCGGCAACCGCGGCTTCGATAACCAGTCCGAGCACACTCGGCGCCATCGATAGCACTGGCGACGTTGAGCATGAACTCAACGAGATGGACGCATCGGCCGACGCGCTGCGCAAGGAAGGCCTGATTTCCACGGCCGATCACGAGCAACGCAAAGCTGAAGTCGAACGGACACGTAAGCTCTTCCGTGAACTGCAACCGGAGCAGCGCCAGGCAATCATCCGCCGGCGCCGTGAACTCGGCATGCAGATTCTCGACCGCGAGCTAGCCGGAGCGTCGGTTGTGCCTGTCGCACTGAAGTTGAATCACACTCGACTCCGCCCGCTCTTTGAGCAATGGTGGCCGTACATGAACCGGATGTCGCTGAATCTTCAGCGCTTCGGGCAAAGCACGTTCACGCGCACCGAGCTGGGCACCCTCGAAACGTATCTTGAGCGCGAGCTCTCCAAGCTGGAGGACTACGTCGACGAGCAGGTGCGCGTGGCAGAGGCATACAAGCAGCAACGCGAGCAAGAGATGCGTGCTGCCGGCGAGATCGTGTTCGAGCCCACGATTCAGCGCCCGTCCCTCTCTCTCGAAGTGCAGGCGTATTCGCGCTTCGCTGTTCGGGCATTACAAGTGCTGACTAAGTTCGACCGGGCCATGGATCAGTTCGACTTCATGGTCTGGAACGGTATCCGCGACCAAAGTGATGTCGACGAAGAGGTGACCCGTTTCCTGCGCAAGTTCCAGCCGCTGGGACTCCGGAGCTATACCACACACCTGAAACTCATGACGACTGTGCGCGGCATCTAGTAGCAAGGTCCCCTTGGTGGCACCAGGTCCGACGTGGTAGGTGGTGGTCGACCTTGGCGCCACCTCGTGACTTCTTCGCTTGTCCGCGAAAGTGGCACTTTGTCCTTCGATCTGCCATCAAGTGCCTTGAGCAGGCGATGTTCATCCCGTAGTCGCTAGTACTTTGTGGCACTAAGTCCCACTTGGTGCCAGATGGTATGGCTGGCGCAATCGCGGCTACCGGCAGCTGCTGGCACTTCCTCCATGTTGCAGGGACCAAGTCTGGCTTCGTCGGTCAATTGTCCCCCCCAAGGCATTCGCCACACCGAGTTATGTCTCTCGCTGAAGTTCTCGAAAAGCTGAATCCGTCGCAGCGCGAAGTCGTAGAGTGCCGCGATCATTGCGTGGCCGTTGCTGTGCCTGGCGCCGGGAAGACTGCGACGATTGCTGTCAAGGCGGCAGCGCTGTTGGCTAATCCGGGTATTACAGTCGGCGCAGTCACGTTCAGTAAGGACGCCGCCATTGAATTGCGTGATCGAATTCTTGCTCTTGCAGGGGCTGCGGCGAAGAAGCGGCTGATCGCTGGGACCTTTCACTCTCTCGCCTACAAGCAACTGGGAAATGGCGGCGGAAGGCTGACCGACATCGTTACGGACGGTGTCCGCGCGGCTATCGTTGGCCAGATCCTTCAGGAGCGTGGGATTGAATGGAAGGTGGAAGATGCGCTCGCCTCCATTGAACGATCCAAGCTCCAATTGGGTGACCCTGCCCCCGGCACTGTAGATGCGCAGATCTTCGCCGCGTACCAAGCTGCGTTGGCGCGAAACGGAAAGATCGACTTTCAGGACATGCTTCGCATGGCCGTTGCCGGCATGCTAAATGGGAAAATCCAACCCTATGCGGTCGATCACCTGCTTGTTGATGAGTATCAGGATTGCGACAGCCTGCAGTCGCGTTGGACCTCGTTGCATGCAGCAGCTGGATCCGTCGTTTGCGTTGTAGGTGACGATGATCAGACTATCTTTGGCTTTCGTGACGCCCTCGGCTACCAAGGCATGGAGGCGTTCATCAAGGAATTCGATGCTCGTCCAATCGTTCTCGACAAGAACTACCGCTCCCACTCCGAAATATTGGGTGCGGCCGACAAGATCATCCGTAACAACGCGCACCGGATTTCGAAGCAACTGCTGGCACATCGGGGTCCTGGCGGCTCGGTCGAATTCAAACGATTTGACGACGAATACAAAGAAGCGGTCGCCGCAGTCGAAATGCTGACGCCAGCGCTGCGTGAAGGCAAGACGGCCGCCGTGCTCGCTCGGACAAACCGCATTCTCGACCCCATCGAGGCCGTGTGCCGATCGCACGGCGTGAAGTACTACCGCGCCGCCGGCAAGTCTATTCTCGATCGTCCCGAGGCTGCATTGATGGGCGATATGTTGGAGCTTATCCAGCGATCAAAGACCACCGGTGTAGATGCCCTGCTTGGCTACTCTGGCATCGGGTCCTTGGAGCTTCAGCAACTCCACGCCCAGGAGGCCGCTGAAGCCACGACGACCGTCTCGCCGCGCAGGCGAGACCTGGTTGCGTCTGGAATCTCCGAACAGACCGCAGAAAAGTACAGAGATTTTTTGAAGCGTCTCGCGGAATGGCGTGCTCTGTGTGACCGCGAGTTCTATGCGCTAACGCTGGATGGGGTCCGCGAATGGATGCTCAAGTATGTGGCGGTCGATGCTGGCAAGCGCGCCATTAACACTTGTTACGACGTTCTCAGCCAACTGAACGGTTCATTCTCCGAGCGCCTGGAGTTCCTGCGAAGGAAGAACAACGAGCCGGCGGCGGACGCTGTCGTCCTGACCACCATGCACGCGTCGAAAGGACGTGAATGGAACAGCGTGGTCATAGTCAGAGCCGAAGAAACTATCGCCCCCGATAGCGATAGCCCCGAAAGCGAGGAGCGGCGCCTGTTCTATGTCGCAGTAACTCGAGCGCGCGACACGTTGGTTATATCTACCGCGAAGAGGAACCCGACGTCGAGGTTCGTCTCAGAAGCTGGCCTTACATAACTTACGTGACGCTTCCCTTAATTTTCCGGACACGCCTTGTAGTCGAAGCACTTAGCAAGTGCTTATATAGGCACGTTTGGCGCGAAGTTGGCAAATTACTTTAGGTGTGAGAGCCAAGCCGTACCTGGGCTTGGATTTTCGGTGATTTGGCCGCTTGAGATGTTTACACGTCTGTGTGACGTAAACTCCTTGCGGTTTACGTATACGGCGGCTATTCTACGCCGAACCATTTAATTGACGGAAACCGTCTAAGTTTTCGGTTCACAACGGTTCCTACGGATTCACTATTGTTATGGCACGCACGAGCTTACTCAAGGCAGAACTCCCGCGCCCAGACTTTTCGGACGACCACGGCCTGTCGATCGATGGACTAGCGGCTGTAGCGGCGCAGGCCAATGACGTCTTTGGGCAGATTCGGGATGCCATGCTGGAGCCTTATCCGCGCAAGATCCCCCCCACATTCACGAGCAGTCAGATCGCCTCGCTGTGCGGCGTGGACAAGGCGCGCTTTCACTATCTTGCCACCAAAGGTGGATTGCCGGCGGGAACCTCGCAAGGCAACGGGCGGGCAAAGATGTTCAGTCTGGAAGACGCGATCACCTGGGTGCAACACGCAAATGGACGGACTAGGCGACCGGAGGCCCAACGCGGACGCATCGTGACGGTGGGCAATTTCAAGGGTGGGGTGGCCAAGACCACGACGGCCGTCTGCCTGGCTCAGGCCCTCACGCTGCTCGGGCGCAAGGTGTTGATTGTCGACTGCGACCCGCAGGGAACGACGACCCAGCTTTGCGGCTGGGCACCAGACGCAGAGATTGCCGAGGAACAGACGCTTCTGCCGCTGATCTATGGTGACCAGACCACGCTGGACTACGCGGTCCAGACAACATACTGGTACAACCTGGACCTGATTCCAGCCTCTTCGGCACTGTTCGATGCGGAGTTCGAGATACCGTCGAAGGTGCTCTCCGAGTCGGGATTCGAGTTCTGGGACATCCTGCGCAAGGGCCTAGTGCCTCTGTCGAACCAGTATGACGTCATTATCATCGACACGCCGCCAGCACTTAGCTACATCACGATCAATGCATTGATCGCGTCCGACGGCATCCTGATGCCCTGCCCTCCCGATGGGCTCGACTTTGCGAGTTCGACGCAGTTCTGGCACCTCTTCTCGGATATTGCCAAGAAATTGCCCGGCGTACTTGAGTCCAAACGATACGACTTCATCAACATCGTGCTGACTAAGGTGAAGCAGGATGCCGTATCGCGGGTCGTACGTGAGTGGATGGTCAAGGCTTACGGTAGCCGCGTACTGAGCATCGAAATTCCTGAGTCATCAGTCCCTAAGGGCGCTTCGGCTCAGCTCGCGACGGTCTATGACCTATCCAAGCCTGATGGAAGCGTTGAGGCGTACCAGCGGTTTCGCGATCCGCTGGACAAGCTCGCCCTGCATATTGATGATCAGTTCGTGCGGGCGTGGACAGAAAGGAAAGAAGCATGAGAATTGGTGACAAGCTGCTAGCGAAGACCGCCAACATCGCGGTCAAGTCGAATACACCCCAGCCGCAAGCCAACGAACCCAAAACTTCGCCGGGACGGATGCTCGCGGCCCAGTCCGCAGTGGCCGCCGCCGAACGGCGGGTCTCTGAACTCGAGGCAAGCGTAGGCAAGGCTGTCGAAGTGGCCCTCGACGACATTACCGAGGTCCCGGGACGGCGGCGCAAACTCACGCCAGAGCAGTACGGCGAGTTGAAGGAGAACCTGCGCAACAACAAGCTGGTGCACCCCATCACACTCGTCGTCCGCGGTGACGGCACGAAGGAGCTGGTTGCCGGCCACAACCGGTTTTATGTCTTCAAGGAACTGGGCAGAGATGCGATACCGGCGGTGTTCGCAGACCTCGGGGATGTGGAGCAGATCGAGGAGGCGGCGTTCTATTCGAACCTGCTGTCCCCCTCTCTGCCCGACTTCGAAAAATACCTCGGCTTCCAGCGCCACGTTGACAGGACTGGGCAATCGCAACAGGAAATTGCTGCGACTGCTGGGATTTCTCCAGGTCACCTGAGCAAGCTGTTTTCCTATGCGCGTTTACCCCAGGCTGTCCGCGCTGCCCTGGAAGCTGCGAGCGATCGCAGCCGGTTAGGTGTGAACGCGGCTTATGAAATGGCAACGTTTCTTGGAGAGCACCCGGATCAAGAGCCCGCTGTGACGGAGATCGTGGGGAAGCTTCTGAGTGATACCAAGATCACGCAAAAGCAGGCGATTGCCCTGCTCCACGCGCGTGTCCGTCAAAAGACAGCACATACGGCGACGGAGACGCATCGAATCAAAATTGGCGCGCGAGAGCTGTGTGCTATGACGACACGCAACGGGACAGTCACGCTGAAGTTCAGGAACTCTGACGACGCACAAGCCTGGGAAAAGCGGGTGCGCGAGTTCATCGAATCGAACGCAGAAAACAACAACAAATAAGGCAGATATTCGCCTTTAACAACACACGAAAGAGTGATGCAAATGATCTAAAACGCGCTTTGCAGAAAGACCCTCACCACAAAGACAAAGGCCTGGGCGGGAACCCAGGCCTCTGCTGAGAATCGGGCGGGAACCCGAAACTCGATTTGGTGGAGTTTGATAACTCAAAGCTCAACCTACACGTATCTACGGCGGGAACCGTGAACACGAGTCGCAACGAGTGTTCAGTGTAGCGAGAGATTTTGCCTAGTCAAGCTCCGGAGGGCGTTCGTCCATAAAAGTCGGAGCCTATATGACTATTGCGCAACGCTACGCGCCGGGCGAGGCTGTTGTTCGCCCTTCCCCACTACCACTCGCGCTTATTGAAGCCCGAGCTGCTGTATTCGATCCACTCAACTGCCTGGACCTCGGGATGACTGCCCGGCGCGTCCTCTTTGGCATTCTGCGTTTCTTCAATCTTTCAAAGCCTACAACCTCGATCTGGCCTCGGCGCGACCTGCTTCGCGCCGAGTCACTACTCAATAGCGAATCGTCGCTCTACCGCGGCCTAGCGGATCTGGAACGTCATGGCTACGTTGTTCGCGAACAGATCCGCATCGCTCGCTCCGGGCGCTTTCACGTGTCGCCCGTCAAACTGACCGACGTATGCCGTCTTCTGCTTGGGCTGGTCGGCCGCTCATCACGCGAATGCCAGATTAAAAGAGTTATCCACAGCACACCGCCTCTCACTGTGGAAGACGGCCAATATAAGGAACATACCAACGAACAGAAGTCTTTACAGAATACATTCGCGAGCAAACCGCTCAGATGTACCGCGCACAACAACCAGGCGACCAAGGTTCCCGTCCCGCTGTGCTGGCTCCTTACTCGGGGGCTCACGGAGCGTGCTGTGTTCTCGCTTATGGGACTCGCCAAACGGCAAGGCAAACGGCTCGAGGATATCGCAACAGCCTTCCGTGAACGTCTCATGGCCCTGACCAGCCGCGAAGTCTACGCGTACATCCGCTCACTTGCGACAAAGGACCTGGACTTTGCGGCGATTGCCTTGGGTAAGGTAGGGGCAATTCAGGCGGCGGCGGAAGCCCAAAGCGCGAAGAGTCTGCTGGCTTCACTCCTAGCCAAGTCGCATGGTCTGGCGGTCGTGAAACGTGATGGGACCTGTCTGGGGCGAATTGACACGCATGCACAAGTCGTCATCGGGCAGGGTGGGTCCTTCCCGATGAATCTGCGATTTGCAGTGGCTGTACAGCGGGGGCAAGTGATGATTCGGCGAGTGGTTGCGGGTGGGCCCGGCTAATCCAAAGGAAGGGTGATCGCTTGCCACGGACATTGCATCGTGTCGTTCGCAACTCGTACGCGACTACAGGCATCAGTGGATGGTGCCTGTAGCACGATGTTCAACATAGCTATTGGACGCGTTATTCAGGAGTGGCGCGCGAATCTGTAGAGTGATAGCCTCGCCAGATTGAGTTTCTAGTGGAAATCCAATGAAATCAAGGTGTTACCGTTTCCCCTGCGCGTATGAAGATGCACACCCACAAAACTCGAGAACGACGCGTTTCTCTAACCTATTGAATTAAAAGAGTTTCTACTGGAAAGTGGCAATAGAATTGTCGAGGTGCCTAAGGATATCTGTCTGGTGTGTGACCCGGCTAACGTCACGCTGTCCATAAATGGACCTGCCAACGATGCCGTTCTCGACTGACCAAGGTAGCCGCGCTTCGCTGGTCATTGCACTCGACCAAGATTGCTAGTTGGCGCGTTTTCAGAACACATTGGCAGCCTTTGTAGGCTCGTCCCCATGCGCTGGACAGCCCTCCCAATCCCAATCGTGCGTTAGCTGAGATCGGGGCCTGATGTGGGTCTCGAGTTGGTAATAGGTGTTCTCGCGGCACATACTCAATCAACCGTCGTGCGAGGAAATCCCGCACAGTCGCCTTAGGCGAAGACCCATTGCATCTAAGCAGCTAATTGCCCTGTCACTATCCCTCAGAGGTGTTGTAGCAGTAGGTCAATGAGATTTTGTCGGGGAAGGCATGGACCTCGGCACGTGCTGAAGCGTTGTGCAGTATAGGTGCGGCGGTAGTTGGTGTGGCGAGATTACCGTGTTGGCTATGTCCGGCGAGATATCTCTCAGTTGCCGCGACCGACGGAGGTAGTGCAACTTGATGTCCCCCCTGCCTAAAGGCGGGGGATTCCCACACCTGGCGATGCACGTCCGCATCGGAGAATGTTTAGCGCAGCATTGGTATCACGGTCGTGCATCACACCACAGCTACTACAGGTCCACTCTCATATTCGTAGTCCCGTCATACCTTTCGGCCCCGTCGTGCGGTCTTTCGAACCGCACGACGAACAGGACTGGGTAGAACCGCTTTCGTCTACTTCCTCAAACGTGGCCCCGTGCCCAATCGCTTTGTAGCGGAGCTTGTAGCAGTAGGACTCCAGGATGCACCGTGGACGCTCTTCGCCATCTTGGTTTCGGCGAGTTTCAAAGCCGGCACATTGCCGACTGCAAGGTAATCAAAGCGCCGGACGAGCGCGAGCTTGTGCTGGAAGTCGGCTCGGGCTTACGCCACCTTGGCATGCAGCGTGTGCTTTCGTGCGCGCTGCGCCTTCGCCAGTCTTTCAGCGGCACGCCGGCCAAACCGATTATTGGGAAGCGTCTCGCCGGTCGAGAGCGTTGCGAAGTCCTTCAAACCAAGGTCGATGCCGACGCCGACTTGGATCGGGCGTGCCGTCACATCAGCAAGCTCTATCACGATGTTGAGAAACCAGTCCCGCGGGCATCCTGCTTGAAGTTGATCCCGTCCTTGATCTTGCCTTCGGGCAACGGGCGACTGCTGAACACGCGAAGGTATTCCCGGCAAAGCGAAACGCCTCACCCTCTCGTTTTTGATCGCGGGTCCTTGAGTGGCACCCAGCCCAGAGATTTCCTGCCTCGATAGCGCAGGTAATGCCCGCGATGGTCGCTGCGCTACTTAGCGTACTGCTTGCACTCCGCGTTGACCATGCCGAAGTGAATGCCGAGTTCCTTGCTGCTACCGGTGGTCAGCAAATTCGGATCGAACCCGCTCAGCCACTTCTTGCCCCATTTGAGCGCGTGCTTCTGCGTATCGTTGCAGAAATTCCAGACGAAATTCACTGCGCGGTTCTGCTTGTTCAGCCGGCCGTTGAGCAACTTCACTCGGTAGTGGAAGACAAGAATCATGCTGGCAATTCCAACGTGGGAATGCTACCTCTCCGCAGTGCTCCTTTCACTTCCCGCCATGAATAGCGGGGAGTGAAAGGAGACAAATTTGATGAGTAAGAGGAGAGGGGCTGTAAGGCCCCCGGTAGTACGGCCCCATACGCCCGGCATATTGCGGGCATCTTGTGAACTTCCGTGAGCCACGCACTCCCGGCGGCAAATGAATTCAGGTGTGGAGCGTACGGCGGGATGGTTCTACGGGCAGGCAACACGTGGGACCCCGAGAACAGAGCCTCTTTGCTGGGTTGAAGCCATCACGGCATATCGCATTTGGCTGAAGTTACGTAGGCGTAGACGAAGCCAGATATACAGCTTGCAGGGCGGTCTTTGGGTGGACGTCGCGCAGGATTGGGCAGAAGGGAGAAGAGCAGAGGACACCCGGATCGGACAAAACTAGCTTGCAGATTTCGAACGGTTGCCTTTCAGTAGGGTAGGAATGTCAAATCAAGAGTGTTGTCTATCGCGGGACTAGTCCCGACTCCGTGCATGCTTTCGGCTGAAGAAGCTTCCGACTCAGTTGTATCGACAAACGGCCTTGCTGAAGGCTAGGTGTAACAAAACGTAACAAATTCTGCGGCGACATGAGAAAAAAGAGCCGATGGCGATGTATGCTGACCGCAAGCGTGCCGGGTGAGCGGTAGTCCAGACATCCGAAAATCGATATAAGTACTTGTTTCTATTAGAAAACTGCTTGTGTGAAGATTTCATGGATCACATTCGCGCAGTAAAATGCAGTGTAAATTATTTTATGGCCTGTGCATGGCGTGCCGAAGACATTGCACCTCGATAACGCTGCCGACTTCAAGAGCAATGCACCGCGGGCGGCTGCAATAAGTACAGAACCGAGCTGACGTGTCGCTCTGCGCACCTGCAGGGACACATTACAGAGGGAGGACATGCCAAAGACGATCTGGATGATGGCTGCTGAAGAATTGGAACGCTGGCGGGTGGAAATCGATGTCTTCGAAGATCGCGTTCGCGGTACTGCCGCTGGTCTAAATTTCGCCGGCCAGGACAGGCGCCGTGGCGTCAGCCTGCGTATCGAAAGGAAGAAGAAGGTCGTTGTAACCAAACGAGTCGCGACGTTTTCTGGGTTCACCCATACACGTGACGAAGCGAAGCGACGGTCCACTTCCAGTTACACGGAGCTTCCTGAGTTCCATTGCACAGGTAGGTCTGCCATTTGTGCGACATAGATGGCAAAACGCCAAGGGTCCTTAGACCTTTGGCGTTTTTGTTTTGCGGAGGGGCAGAGCAGCGCGGGTGCTTAAAAGTAGTGCGCCGGCTGTTTAGGTTGTTCATCCCACGGCGAGAGAACGCTCGCCGCTTGGACATTGATTGGCAGGCGACCTCCAAGCTCGTTGAGCCTCACTTCCATCACGCGTGTGTCTCCGTGCCTGGCCACCCTCTATTCACCACGCCGCCCCGCCTCGGAGCATGCCCAATCGGAACCTGGCGTTTGACTTCGACGATAATCCCTGACCACTTCTGCGGCTGGAACTGACTTCCGGCCTGCCGTCCGCTAGCCGTCCCTTTGTACCCACATACTGTGAGACGGGCCGCCCCTTTTACCCACTAACTGTGAGATTTCGACCCAGGTAGTTTGCGACGGCGCTCAACAACTCCTTGATTTATCTAGGTCGGGCTTCCCATTAACTTTGGTTCTTCGGAGAATTCCGGGGACTGAATTGCCACATTCCGTATCCTAATGGCCGTTAAGACGGCTGTTGAGGAACGGGATGCTGGATCGGAAGACGCTGCAGGCCTTGGGCTGCTGGGATGGCTAC
>NZ_JBYOJV010000034.1:0-45710 GCF_057798835.1 Cupriavidus sp. 291-E7 | reverse complement strand
GCCGTTGCGATGCGTGACGCCGTGCGATTCCGAAAAATGCTTGCGGCACCGAAAGGTGGATGGCAGCGCAAGAGGTTCACACTGTATGACCTTTGCTACTGCACAACCAGCATCCCGCCGCGCAATACAGCTTTCGACTTGGCGCAAAGAGGGACTGTGAAAGAACGCCGGTGTGACACTCGAATCGTTCCCGAAGCACTGCACACCGGCGAAGCAAACCTATGATGCAGCGGACAGGTTGCTTGAAGCTGTAGATGTCAGCAGATCTCGCATCAAGTATGCCTACGACGTGCGCGGCCGCATGACTGACGTCGATATTGATGGCATCCGTACCACATATGAGTATGACGCCGTCGGGCAACTTGTCGGCATCAGCGGCCCGTATAACCAAACACTGCTCTCAGATTCTAGGTGTTGCATCGACCGGTTGAATCCGCAGCCGGTCTCGGCCATCCGTACCAAGGACGGCGTGCGCCTGGGCGCCTGCGATATATCCACAGCAAAAGACATCGCGTTATCGAGTCGATCTGCATCGTCGCCGTGCGACGGCAATGACTTGCAGGGCTTAGTTAAAGTGATAGGAGATATTTTTCGATCCGCGAATCAGGGAAGAACCAGAATGCCGCCATTGCAGTTAGCATCAGCGTTGCGGCGGTAGTGCTGAAGAAACTCACGCCGACCGTCAACGCATACACGACCAGCGACAGCCTGCCCTTCAGATCCTTGCCGATGGTGCCTGCGAGCGAAGAATCCTTGCCCTCGGTGGCGATGATGACGCGCTCCAGAATCCAATAGGCGATCGCGCACATGAACAGAACGAAGGCGTAGAGTGCCGTCGGAATCGCCGAGAAATCCGATTTGCCCGTCCAGGTGGTGGTGATTGGGATCATCGTCAGCCAGAACAACAGATGCAGATTCGACCACATGACCTTGCCGTTGATGCCGCGCACCAACTGGAACAGGTGGTGATGGTTGTTCCAGTAAATGCCGACGTAAATGAAGCTCAGTACGTAGCCAAAGAAATGCGGGGCTTCTGAACGCAGGCCGTTCCAGTTGAATTCCCCTGGAAACTGGATCTGATAGAGCATCAGCGTAAGGCTCACGCCGATCACCCCATCGCTGAATGATTCGAGCCGGCTTTTGTTGATAGTCATGAACGCGCTCACACGAACTGATTGCGGAAGGACAGACTGGCCAAATACGCAATGATCACGATAAATGGCAGGACGCTCCAGAAGCCGATCTGCATATAGAGCACGGCACCGAGGAAAGCACCCAGCACGAAGCCGAGCACGATGCTGCCGCTTTTCAGGACACCCACCCGATGTTCGCGGGTCGGTGCGCGGAGGTAGCTCGACAGATCGATGCCGAATTGCGTAGTGTTGCCGGTCATCATTGTGCTGGGGCTGATGCTCTTGGTCAGCGTCTTGCTTGAGGTATTGCGGATCGCCAGCGCTATCAGGCCAAGACCACCAGCCAATGCGAGCTCGACGGCGTTCGGTTCGCTGAACGGATCGAAATACAGCCCCACGCCCATAAATCCCAGCAGAAATATCGCCTCGGCCACGAACAGCCAGCCCAGCGTCTTGTGCGTCTGGCTGCAGCGATCGATCCAGATCTTGGCAACCACCACGGTGGCGATAAACAGTGGAATTGCGCCGAGCTTGATCCACAGCCCCGCGCCGCCCTTCACGAAAGCCGCGCCGGCGAGCACCAGGTTGCCGGTGACGTGGGCGGTGAAGAAGCCGAGCAGCGCGATAAAACCAATGGTGTCGATGGCGCCGCCGACTATCGTCAATAGCACCGCGGTGCGACATTGCGCCCAGATGCTGGCGGCGGCAGTGTCGGGACGTTGGGAATCGCTGATGGCCGGCATGTTTTTTTTCTCCAAGAGGCGCCAAAACGTCCAGCGCAATGTAGTTCAGTTTGTCTGATGCTTCGCGCCGCTTTCACCCTTCGTACGTCGGCAGCGGGTGTACTGAACTATAGGCATTGTAGTGTGACAACGGCCACTCAAGTCCCGCACGTGATGTTCAATATTTTTCAACTATGGAGAGCGATGGCATGCAAGCTCCGCCCCAGGATAGAGGCTGAGCAGAACCGACCCGTCGGCCACCAAGCGCATACCCCTAGAACTGCGGAAATGTGGGGCGGAGGAGCCAAAGGCATCGTGCCCAGAATGAGAGTACGGTGCAGCGCCACTCCCGACAGTACCGCAAGTAAGGTAGTAAGACGGAACCGTTTGTTGAGGAAGATTGGAGTGGACTCTAGTGTGGCCGGCCGGCCCAAATCTTTGCAGTACCGGTCCTCTTCAAAATCGTGATCGTGGCTATGAGATGATGCGTGTTCTCTGGCGTAAGGCCTGAAACGTACAGTCGTCATTGTTAAGACACATGCCATCCTCAAAAGTGCTAGATCGCGAAGTAATAGCAATAGCGGATGCGACTCTCCGATTCTCTTGGGACGATCTCCGCATCATCAAAATGTTAAGCGAGTGCGGCAGTCGCGCGATTGCCGCCGAAAGATTGGGCATCAACGCGTCCACCGTTTCGCGCCGGGTGGCGCAGGCCGAGGCCGCATTGGGCGTTGCGTTGTTTGACCGGAGACGTGCTGGCTACAAGCTGACCCCCGAAGGGGTCGAGCTGCGGGCGCTGAGCGAGCGTGTCGAATTGGATGTCATCAGCGTAGCCCGACGGGTCGCAGGTGCAGTACATGGGCCATTGGGCGCCATTCGTATTACCACAAGCGATTCGCTGTTGCTGGATTTCCTGACGCCAATCCTCGCCGAATTCAGGACCCGCCACCCTTCCTTGTCAGTTGACGTTCTAGTCGGAAATGACACTCTTGATCTCGCCCGGGACGAGTCCGACATCGCGATAAGAGCAACACGGAGTCCCTCGGAGAATCTAGTGGGGCGAAAGCTCGCGAACATTGCATGGGCGCCATACGGAAGCGCCATACATTTTCGCCGGAAGCGACCATCATCGGACCGAATTTTCGATATGACGTGGGTCTCTTACACCGGGAAGCTGTCGGGGCTCAAGGCATCCCATTATCTGCAAAGCCGAGTTGCACCGAGCAGCGTTGCATACCGTTCCGACTCAGTTGCTGCAGTTAGTAAAGCGGTCGCTGCCGGGCTCGGTATAGGTTACCTTCCTTGCATGCTGGGCGATTTGATGACCGAATTGGTTCGCGTCGGTCCTGTGGTCCCCGACCTGGAGGATGAGCTTTGGCTGCTCACACATCCCGATATTCGGCGGACACGACGCGTCCAAACGTTTATGAGCTTTTGCGCTGCGGCGGTAGCAAAGCAGAAGGCGTTGATCGAAGGCCGCGAAGCGAATTAAATCGGAAAGCCCTGAAAAATCGGGTCGAGTTATGTGCCCGGTTTGCGCAAGACCGCCTTGCAGGAAATCTCAATCAATTGCGGTGGCATGGCCAAGCGCGAGACACCGATAAGGTTACTGGCGCATTGAGGGCGGTCAGTACCATACGCTGCTTTGCGTACTTTGCCGGCGGCTGCGAATGCTGCGTCGACGTCGAGAACGTACAGCGTTTCTTCTACAACATCGTCGAGCGTTGCACCAAATTTGCCGAGAAGGGTGGCGATGTTCTCGTACGTGGCACGCATTTGGGCTTCCATCATAGAAAAATCGCGAGGCTTTCCTTCTTCGTCAAGAGCGGCCGGGGCGACAAGTTGTCCGTTGCGATCATGGCTTAGCTGTCCGGACACATAGATTTCTTCACCTAATTGGACTGCCTGCGCATAGCCATATGCGTCCTCCCACGGAACACCCCAATAGGCAGCTTTCTTTTCGAGCGAGTTTTGATAAGTGGTCATGCTTAGCTCCTGGGGAAAAGGATAGATTTGAACCGACGGATGCGATGCGCCAAGGAAGGTTCAAGCCTATCATCAGGCGCGCGCTGCAAGAGCGCAAAGATGCACTTTTGACGTGCAAATTCGCGCCATGAGTGGCTGGCTTTGGCGGCTCAAAGGCCATTCATATCCACTAGCATCATTGACGAAAAATGGCCGGCCGCTGCCTTCGACCTATCAACGGCGAGGACTTCCGCCGCGGGAGGCGGCACCCGACCCTCAGTCGCCGTTGGAGTCGGCCCGCGTAAATGGCGGTTTTCGAGTGTCTGCGAGGGCGGAAAAGTCTGACGATTGGAAGACAGCCTCCTTTCCCTACCACCCCTTCTCATCGCCGGGCATCGCTACGCGATCGACTTCTCATTGCCACGTTCCGGCAGCGCCGATGGATTGTCTCGATCTCAGCCGGAACGAGTACGGACTGGTTCTGAAGAAGAGCCAGCCTGCTTGCGAGCCGCGCGCACGTGCGGCTCATATCGAGCCCCCGGTTCAGTCTCCGCCATATAGCGCGTTCAAGCGCTCCATCGTGCCATCCTTCTGTGCTTGGATGAGTTCTTGACGAACCTCTTCGCGGGTCTTGCTCATCGGAGCCGAGCGGATCGTCGGCGGCATCGCGGCCTGCGCTGCGGCTGGCGCCGCCTGCAAGCATCGTCCTGCAAAGGCTTAGGCTGAATCCACCGCCTTGCCGCCGATCCTATCCTTGGGCGTTTCGTCGTGAAACGAAACGCCCGCAATGGCGCGCGTCAGGTCCAAGTGCATTGATCACCCGACGGCGCTGCCGTTGAGTGTCACTTTCGCGAACGGCACGCGAGATGAAGACCGCAGATCGAATCGACGTCAGTTCATGACTGCATAGCAGCCGCTCACCGACCGAAGGGCAATGACTGCGGCTGGCCGGAGACAGCCGTAGCCGCGGGCGGATGTGGCTCGGTGCATTGGCGAGACGCATGCCTGATGACTCGCTCTGCTTGCAGCGAGATTACGTCAAATCGTTCCAAACAGCGCCCGAGGCCTGTCCCGCAGCGTCTGGGCCAGGAGTTTCAGCGCCCTGACCAGTTGCTCCCGTGAAGCCGCACATGCCAGGTTGATGCGCACGCCATGCTCCGTGGCGGCACGGTCTACGGCAAATGCCGATGCGGGCATGGTGCTGACGCCCCGCGCCTGCGCATTGGCGGCGAAGTCGTCGGAGCGCCAGGGCTCGGGCACGCGCAGCCAGACGAACATACATGCCGGATCGCCCTTGAGCAGATCCTTTGGCAGCAACTCCTGCGCCAGTTGCTGGCGCACGGCCAACTCGGCACGCTGGGCTTCCAGGATTGCCTGCGCAGTGCCGTCCTCGATCCAGCGGGTGGCGATCAGTGTGGAAAGCGGTGCTGGCATCCAGGCCGTGGTGCGGACGGCCTCGGCCGCCAGTGCAGCGCCATTCGGCGGTGTGAGCAGGTAACCCACGCGCAGACCAGGCGCCAGAACCTTCGATGTAGAGCTGACGTGATAGGTCAGTTCCGGGCAGAGGCTCGCGATGGTCGGCAGACGAGAGCGCAGCAGCGGGCCATAGACATCGTCCTCGATGATGGGCACGTGATGGCGGCGCGCAATCTCCACCAATGCCAGCCGCCGGGTCAGACTCATGGTGACCACTGTCGGGTTCTGCAGATTCGGTACCGTGAAGATCGCCTTGACCCGCGAGCGTTGGCAGGCCTCTTCCAGCGGCCCGGGCAGGAGTCCCTCGTCATCGCTGGGAATGCCGACGATCTCGAACTGGAACACTGGCGCGAGCGCTTTCAGGCCGTAGTAGGTGAGTTGGTCGGACAAGATGACGCCATCCTGGCCGATCAGGCTGCTCAGTACGGCGTACAGGCCATGCTGCGCGCCGCTCGTGACGACGATATTGTCAGGCGAGGGCGAAAAGCCGGACGTGGCCATCCACTGCGCGCCGGCGGCACGTGCCCAGTCGGCGCCCTGCGGTGGCTGATATTCCTGTGTCTGTGCGAAACGCGGATCGCGCGCGATGGTGCCCATAGTCTGCGCAAGCTGGGCGACAAACTCGCCAGTGGCGGGGCGATTGACAGTCAGGTCGACCGGGCCGACCGACGTATTGCCGCCGGTGCTGGCCGCCTGCCCCGATGCCACCTTCGGCATGGCGCCGCCGGTCACGATCGAGCCGCGGCGCTTGCTTGCCACGATCAGGCCGCGTGCCTGCAGCTCCTTGTAGGCACGTGACACTGTCGACACATTGATGCCGAGTTCGTCGGCCAGATCCCGCTGCGGCGGCAGGCGGCTGCCCGTGGGGTAGAAGCCGTTGCGAATCTTCTCCTCCAGCCCCCGGGACACTTCGAGATAGGGCGCATAACGTCCTTTTGTAGGGATGTCTTGCTGCTCATTTGTGTGACCAATCTCGGTTTCCATTCGCTTCCGTCTCCATACAAACCTGCAGTAACGACGCTTGACGAGCATCCGGTCGCAGGTGCGGGAGTCATGATAAGCCATCTCGCCGTGCCGAGCCAGAAAACGTCGCCTCAAAGTAGTGCGCGCCCTGTTGCTTCGGTGTAAACCACTACATCCACACAAACACAAATACGTTGCGTACAAAAAATATTTGTATGAATATAAATCGCACGTCGGACGAAGAACGGCGATTGCCGGATGGCTGGCAAGTCGATCAGAAAGGAGACAGTTGTGCAGAGAGCGCCCCATGTTTTGCCCCCATCACACGGCAATGCCCCGCCGGGACACCAGGACCTCGGCAAGGCGCTGCGCCAGCGGCACGTGACCATGATTTCGCTGGGCGGCATCATCGGCGCCGGCCTGTTCGTCGGCAGCAGCGCCACCATCAGCACGATGGGACCGGCGGCCTGCCTCAGCTACCTGCTGGCCGGCATCGTGGTGCTGTTCGTGATGCGGATGCTCGGCGAGATGGCGCTGGCCCATCCGGGCATCGGCTCGTTCACCGAGTACACGCGGCTTGGCCTTGGCAACTGGGCCGGCTTTACCAACGGGTGGCTCTACTGGTATTTCTGGGTCATCGTGGTGGCCGTGGAAGCCGTGGCAGGCGCCGCCATCCTGCAGCGGTGGATCCCGCTGCCAGTCTGGGTGATCGGCCTGGTGCTCCTGTCGGTGCTGACGGTGGTGAACCTGATGTCCGTGAAATCGTATGGCGAGTTCGAGTACTGGTTCGCCTCGATCAAGGTGGCGGCCATCATCGTTTTCATCACCATCGGCGTGGGATACCTGCTCGGCTATTCGTCGTGGCACGAGACCGCCACGCACCTGACCGGCGATCGTGGCTTCCTGCCGTTTGGCGCGATGTCGATCATCGCCGGCGTGCCGACCGTGATCTTCGCCGTGGGCGGGGCGGAAATCGCAACCATCGCCGCCGCCGAATCGGATGATCCGGGCAAGAGCGTGGCGGCAATGACGCGCTCGGTGATCCTGCGCGTCATCACGTTCTACGTCGGCTCGCTGTTCGTCATTGCCTGCGTGGTGCCGTGGGCCAGCATCAAGGTGGGCGACTCACCGTTCGTGGTGGCGCTCGGAATCATGCACGTACCGGGCGCGGCGGACATCATGAATGCCATCGTACTGGTGGCGGTGCTGTCGGCGCTGAACTCGGGGCTCTATGTCTCGTCGCGCATCCTGTTCCGGCTGGCCGAGCGTGGCGATGCACCGAGTGCGCTGCTGAAGTTGTCGCCCCACAAGGTGCCACGGCTGGGCGTGCTGCTGAGCAGCGTCGTGGGATACGTCGCCATCGTCGCGGCCATCGTGTCGCCGCAGGGCGTATTCCTGTATCTCGTCAATGCGTCCGGTGCCATCATGCTGTTCGTGTACCTGGCCGTCGCCGTGTCGCAGATCGTGCTGCGTCGTCGCGTGGAAGCGAGCGACCCCGCCCGACTGACGCTGCGCATGTGGCTGTTCCCATGGCTCTCATATGCGGTAGTGGCTGCCATCGTGGGCGTGCTGGTGGCGATGGGCGCCGATGCCGGACTGCGCCCGCAGTTGATGGCGAGTCTCGCCAGCCTGGCCATCGCGCTGGTGGCATATGCAGCGCTGGCAAGGCGGCGCGCGTCTGCGAGGCACGACACCGCGACCGGCTACGGCATGTCATCCGGCCAGACCGCATTCGGAGGCGCAGAGCAATGAAGCGTGTGGCAGTGATCGGCGCCGGATTTATCGGCATGGCAAGTGCGGCGTGGCTGATGCGCGAAGGCCATCGCGTCACGCTGTTCGACCCGGCCGGCGTGGCGCAGGGCGCCTCATATGGAAACGCGGGCACGTTCGCCCCGTATGCGTGCATCCCGGTCAACAACCCGTCAATGTTCCGCGCGCTGCCGCGCTACCTGCTGTCAGCCGACAGCCCGTTGCGGATGCGCTGGGGCTACCTGCCGATGCTCGCACCGTGGCTGGTGCGCTTCCTGCACAGTTCGCTGCCGCAGCAGTACGAGAACAGCGCCCGCGCCCTGGCCAGCCTGCTTGCACTGGCGCAAGCCGGCTATGCGCCGCTGCTGGGCGAGCCGGGTCTGGCGAAGTTCGTGCGCCAGCGCGAGTGTCTGTATCTGTACTCGAACGGCGCATCGTTTCATGCCGCGGAGCCGTCACTGCAACTCCGGCGCGAGCTTGGCGTTCCGTTCGATGTGCTCGATGCGGACGCCATTCGCGATCTGGAACCAAACCTCGCGCCGATCTTCGAGCGCGGCGTGCTGTTCACGGGAAGCTGGCATTTCTCCAACCCAAGCGGTTTCCTGGAAGCACTGTTCGACCATCTTGCGCCGCGGGGGCTGACGCTGGAGCGCAAAGCCATCGTGGCCATCACTCCCGACGCCAACGGCATCACGCTGCAGGTGGAAGGAGAGGGCGCGCGCGCATTCGATCATGTTGTGGTGGCTGCCGGCGCGCGCTCCGCGGCGTTCGCGAAGCAGTGCGGCGACGCGGTGCCGCTCGACACCGAGCGCGGCTATCACATTCACTATCCCGGCGTCGCCAACCTGATCTCGCGGCCGGTCGGCTGGGCCGAGCGCGGCTTCTACATGACGCCAATGCAGGATGGCATCCGCGTGGCCGGGACCGTGGAGCTGGGCGGCTTCAGCCCGCAGCGCAACCGGTCGTTGCTGAAGCTGCTGACGACGTCGTCTAGGCGCGCACTACCGGGGCTCGATGTGCCGGACAGCGACTGGCTGGGTTTTCGGCCGACGCTGCCGGACGGGGTGCCCGTACTTGCGCGCGCCAGTGCCAGCAAGCGGGTGGTCTACGCATTCGGGCACCAGCATCTCGGCCTGACGTTGGCTGGCATCAGCGGGCGTATCGTCGCCGACCTGGTTGCCGACCGGCCTTCACCGCTGGAATTGGCACCCTATCGCGCGACGCGCTTTTGACGTCGAACCGGAGCGACCCCGATCCGCCGCGCATTGGGGCCGGTCCTCCAGAAAGAGCGCGACACAAGCAATCACAATGAGGTGTCTACCATGAATCGCCGCCGCATGATGCTGGCCATGACGACATGTGCCCTGGCTGCCCAACTGCCCCTTGCCCGGGCAACCGATCCCGAAGTGGTCAAGATTGGTTTTGCCGGTCCGCTTACCGGGCCTGCCTCGCGCGTCGGCAAGGACCTGCAGTACGGTGCCCAGCTTGCGCTGGACGAGGAAAACGCGAAGAAGCCGACGATCGGCGGCAAGCCGGTGAAATTCGTGCTCGTGGTACAGGATGATCAGGCCGATCCACGCACCGCCATCCAGGCGGCGCAGAAGCTCGATGACGATGGCGTGGTGGGCGTGATCGGACACTACAATTCCGGTTGCAGCATTCCCGCCTCGGGCGTTTATCAGAAAGCGCACCTTGCGATGATTACGCCGGGTTCCACCAATCCGGACCTGACCAACCAGGGGTTCCGGAACGTGTTCCGCACCATGGGGCACGACGGGGTGGGCGGCGTGGTCGGCGGGCGCTTTGTGGTGGAGCAGATCAAGGCGCAGCGGATCGGCATCATCGACGACCGCACCGCCTTCGGCCAGGGGCTGTCCGATGCCTTCGAGAAAGGTGTCAAACAAGCAAAAGGCAATATCGTCGGGCGCGAGTTCACCAACGACAAGGCGGTGGACTTCCTCGCCATCCTGACCCGCCTGAAGAGCAAGAATCCCGACGTGATCTTCTTTGGTGGGCTCGATGCGCAGGGGGCATTGCTGGTCAAGCAGATGCGCTCGCTGGGCATGAAGTCGATGTTGTTCGGCGCGGGCGCACTCAAGAGCAACACGTTCCTCAGCATTGCGGGTGCTGCCGGTGAAGGTACGCAAGACCTGGAGCCCGGTCCGGCCCTCGACAAGCTGCCTGCGGCAAAGGAATTCGCACAGCGCTACAAGGCACGCTTCAATCAGGATGTCGAACTTTACGCACCCTTCGCATACGATGCCGCACTGGCCATGGTCAAGGCGATCCGGGATGCGAACTCGACGGATCGCCAGAGGATCATCGACAGCCTGGCAAAAGTGGACATCAATGGCGTAACGGGCCGGATCGCCTTCGATCCCCGCGGAGACCTGATCAAGCCGCCCTACACACTGTTCGAGGTCAAGCAGGGCCAGTGGCAAAGCGTGAAGACAATCGCGGCCATGGGTAACTAGCATGGCGTTCTCGCATACCGTTGGCGTGCGACGCCACGTCTTCCAGGACCTCAGGTCCCTGCTCGCCAAGGCCAGTCCCGCGCGTTCGGGCGATAGCCTGGCCGGGATTGCCGCAGCCAGCGAGGAAGAGCGCATGGCGGCGCGCATGGCGTTGGCTGACATCCCGTTGACGCGGTTCCTGAACGACGCGTTGGTGCCGTATGAATCCGATGAAGTGACCCGGCTGATCGTGGACCGACACGATCCGCAGGCCTTTGCGGAAATCGCGTCATTGACCGTTGGCGATTTCCGAAACTGGCTGCTGCTGCGCGAGACTGATTCGGCCACGTTGGCGCGCGTCGCATCCGGTATCACGCCCGAGATGGCGGCTGCCGTGAGCAAGCTGATGCGCAATCAGGATCTGGTGGCCGTGGCGCGCAAGTGCCACGTGGTCACGCGGTTCCGCAATACCCTTGGGCTTCCCGGCCGCCTGGCGGTGCGGCTCCAGCCCAATCATCCGACGGATGACCCCAAAGGGATCGCCGCCTCGATGCTCGATGGCCTGCTCTATGGTTGCGGCGATGCCACCATTGGCATCAACCCCGCTTCTGACAACCTCGGGGCCATCGTATCGCTACTTCAGTTGATGGACGAACTGTGCGAACGCTACGCAATCCCGACCCAGTCCTGCGTGCTGACACACGTCACGAATACGGTACGCGCCATTGAACTGGGCGCGCCGGTCGACCTGGTGTTTCAGTCGATCGCGGGCAGCGAGCGCGCCAATGCCTCATTTGGCATCAGCCTGGCACTGCTGGCCGAAGCCCACGACGCCGCGCAAGGACTGGCGCGCGGCACCGTCGGCCGGAACGTGATGTACTTTGAGACGGGGCAGGGCAGTGCGCTGTCGGCCAACGCCCATCACGGCGTGGACCAGCAAACCATGGAGGCGCGTGCCTATGCCGTGGGCAGGGAATTCGCGCCGCTGCTCGTCAACACAGTGGTGGGGTTTATCGGGCCGGAGTACCTGTACGACGGCAAGCAGATCATCCGCGCCGGCCTGGAGGATCATTTTTGCGGCAAGCTGCTCGGCCTGCCAATGGGCTGCGACGTCTGCTACACGAACCACGCCGAGGCCGACCAGGACGACATGGACAACCTCCTGACGTTGTTCGGCGTGGCCGGCATCAATTTCATCATCGGCGTGCCAGGTGCGGACGACATCATGCTGAACTACCAGAGCACGTCATTTCATGACGCGCTATACCTGCGTGGCTCGCTGGGCCTGCGCCCGGCGCCGGAGTTCGAGGCATGGTTGCGCGACATGGGAATCTTTGACGCGGACGGTGGCTTGCTTGAGCCCGCACCAAGAACGCCGCTGCTGCAACATGCCCAGTCGCTCTGACACAGGACGCCCGCCATGCCCGACCATCAACTGACTCGCCCCGACCCATGGCAGCGCCTGCGTGCGTTGACCGATGCCCGCATCGCCCTGGGGCGGGCTGGCAACAGCCAGACCACCGATGCCATCCTCGCCTTCGGGCTCGCCCATGCCCAGGCGCGCGACGCGGTGCACCTGCCGCTGGAACCCGCCGCGATGGAAGCGGCCCTTGGGCTGGCCGGCTTTGCGAGTTTGCGGGTACAGAGCGCCGCGCCGGACCGTGCCCATTTCCTGCGCCGGCCCGACCTGGGTCGGCGCCTCGACGATGATGGCCGTGCGACGCTCGCGGCAGCGCGGCAGGAAACCGCGCCCGATGTGGTGTTCGTGATCGCGGACGGGTTGTCCGCCCTGGCAGCGCAGACCCACGCCGTACCTTTGCTGCGCTGCGCCTGCGGGCGCCTGCCGGGGGAATGGACGGTGGGCCCGGTCGTCATCGCGCGCCAGGCGCGGGTGGCGCTGGGCGACGAGATTGGGGAACGGCTGGGGGCCCGCCAGATCGTCATGCTGATCGGCGAGCGGCCGGGGCTGAGTGCGCCTGATAGCCTGGGGATCTACCTGACCTTTGCGCCACGAGTGGGGCGCACTGACGCGGAGCGAAACTGTATTTCAAACGTGCGTCCTGCTGGCCTCTCCTACGCAGGGGCCGCTGACAAGCTTGCTTTCCTGCTGCGCGGCGCGATGACGCTTGGAAGTAGTGGCGTGCATCTCAAGGACGACACCGAGTTGCCTAGCATGCTTGCCAGTACTTGATTCTCGGAGAGAGGCACTGTTTGGCTAGTGGAAAGCTATTGAAGTCTTATTACTGTCGATAGGACTCGCCAACCGTCGCGTCAAGCCATTCATCACGTCCCAAACCGGCCTTTCAGTCACCTCGCACTCATCTTGCATTTGTCCATCGGGATGCGGAAAATCGACGATCCTGAACCTGATTGCCGGCTTCGAGACGCCCCGGCATGGGCGCATCCTGAGCCAGGGACATCTGGTGGCCGGACCCTCGCCCTCGCGCGGCATGGTCTTCCAGCAGCCGTTGCTGTACCCGTGGCTGTCTGTCTTCGACAACGTGACATTTGGTCCGCGCATGCTGGGCATGCCGGAGTCGGAGTGGCGCCCGCGCGCGACGGAACTGCTGCTGCAGATGGGGCTGCAACGCCATCACGACGCCAGCCCTTGGGAACTGTCCGGCGGCATGAAGCAGCGCGTGGCGCTGGCCCGTGCATGGATCATGCGTCCGGAAGTCTTGTTGATGGACGAGCCATTCGGCGCACTGGACGCGCAGACACGGTCGCTGATGCAGGATTGCTGCTGGAAGCCTGGCAGCGCCTGCGCACGACCGTGGTCTTCGTCACGCACGATGTGGACGAGGCCATCCTGCTTGGCACCCGCATCCTGGTCATGTCGGCACGGCCGGGACGTATCCGGGAGCACATCCACGTTCCTGTCGCGGGAGAGCCCCGGGACGCGGAGGTGGTGGCTGCCGATCCGGTGTACCGGGGCATCAAGGCGCACGCGCTCCACCTCGTGCGGGACGAAGCGCGCCGTCATCTGGCGCTGCAGTTCGACTAAGCAAAGCCGATCGATATCGCCGCGCGCGCATGTGACGCCGAGCGGGCGGGCGGCATATCGATATCGGCAATCGTTCGTTCCTGAGCGTGTACTGCCGCCCGTATCCTGCGGCTTGGTTTCCTGTGTCCACGATTCAAGAACGCGCCGAACGATGACTCACTACCTCGACGATCAGCAGCGGAACGAGATTGCGCGAGCCGCGCGTCATTGGCTGTGGCGGACCGAGCTGCCTACCTGGGCACTGGTCATTGCCGTGTATGCGTCCTGGTTCAGCGTGGCGATCCACACACGGCAGCTCGGCCTGCCGCTGGCGTGCCTGCTGCTGACGCTATGCACCACGTGGTACCTGTCGCTGCAGCATGAATTGCTGCACGGGCACCCCTCCCGTCTGCCGTGGCTGAACGGGCTGCTCGGCGCGGCACCGCTCGGCGTATGGCTGCCTTATGCGCTGTACCGCCGGGCACATCTGCAGCACCATGACGCCGACCTGACGCACCCTGTTGCCGATCCCGAAAGCTATTTCCTCGATGCGGACGCCTGGCGGGTCATGCCTCCGGCATGGCGTCGTATCTATGCGGCACGCAACACGATGGCTGGCCGCATCCTGCTGCAACCGGCGTTTTCCATTGCATCGATTGCGATCGATGCGGGGCGCCGTGTCCGGGCCGGGGACTGGCGCGACCTGCCTGTGTGGACGGCTCATCTTGCAGCGCTGGTAATGCTGCTTGCGTGGCTGCAAGTCCATTGCGGCATGCCTGCCCGGCTGATGCTCGCGGGCGTTGCATATCCCGCGCTATCGCTGGCGGCGATCCGCTCGTTCCAGGAACATCGCGCCACTGACTCGGACGAGACGCGCAGCGTGATCAACGATGCCGGCATCGGTTGGCGTCTGCTGTTCCTGAACAACAACTACCACCTCGTGCATCACGATCTGCCGGCGGTACCCTGGTTTGCACTGGGGTGGGTCTATCGCCGCCGCGCGCACGACTACCTGACCCGCAATGACGGTTTCTTCGTCCAGGGCTATCGCGAGTGGCTGGTGCGCTATGCATGGCGCGCGGTGGCGCCAGTGGTGCATCCGCGGGTCGACGGGATGCTGAACTTTCGTATTGAGGCATCAAGGGATCATGGCAAAGCCTGAACGCTGGGTGGCCGCGCTGCCGATGTACAACGTGTCGACGTCCTTGCGCGACGACTGGCTGTTGCTTATCGACCGGGTCGGCCATCTGTTGTCGCGAGCGCGGTCATCGGTCAGGCTGGCCGCCATCGACCCTGGCGAAGGCCCCGACGCGCTTCACGCCTTCTGGCGCCGCGACGACCTGCTGCTGTCACAGACCTGCGGCTACCCGCTGGTTCATGGGCTGGCGCCATATGTCCGGCTGATCGGTACGCCGCGCTTCTCGGTATCTGGCTGCCATCGGCAGACCTATCGCAGTGCCATCGTCGTGCGCGCGGCGGACGGACCGACGACGATCGAGGCATGCCGTGGCGCACGGGCCGCCTGCAACGGACCAGATTCGCACAGCGGCATGAACGCGCTGCGGCACGTCGTTGCGCCGCTGGCCAGGCACGGACATTTCTTCGGCGACGTGCTGCATACCGGCTCGCATCTCGCGTCGTTGGCAGCGGTCGGCGATGGCCGCGCCGACGTGGCCGCCATCGATTGTGTGACCCTCGCGTTGGCGGCAGAACATCATCCAGCACTGGTCGACGGTATCCGTCAGATCGGGGTGACCCGGGCTGTCCCGGGGCTGCCATTCATTGCGTCGCGACGCGCCCGCACCCCCTTGGTCCGGCAGGTTCGCGTGGCGTTACGAGAGGCACTGCGCGCTGACGCCGAGCTGCGAGCGCGGCTTCACATGGACGATGTGGTGCGGACTACGGCAGCGGCGTATCTGCCGATTGCGGCAATGGCGCGCGACGCGCATCGGCTGGGCTATGGCAAGCTGGGTTGACGCTATTCGTCCTACGAAAATCGTCCAGACGGCAATGGCAGCCCTAGGTGATCGCGCAAGGTGCGGCCCGCATAGTCGCGCCGGTAGACGCCGCGATCCTGCAGGATGGGCACGACCCCGCGCGTGAAATCTTCGAAGCCGCCAGGAAAGTACGCGGGCATGATGTTGAATCCATCGGCGGCGCCAGCCTTTTCCCAGTCGATCATGTGGTCCGCCACCTGCTCGGCAGTGCCGACGAAAATCTGGTGGCCGCGCGCGCTGGCGACCAGATGATAGAGCTGGCGAAGCGTCAACCCACGCTCGCGCGCCAGACGGATCAACAGCGCACTGCGACTATGCACGACAACGTCGGTGGGCAAGGGCGGTAGGGGTGCGTCGAGTGCGAAGCCGGAAACATCGACGGCGAGTTGCTCGGCCAGGATCGCCAGCGCATTCGATTGGTCGGTAAAGGACTGCAGCAGCGCAAGCTTGTCATGGGCCTCGGCCTCGGTCGCGCCGATGATTGGCATCAGGCCCGGCATGATCAGACAGTGACGCGGATCGCGTCCCGCTTCGGCCACCTGCCTGCGCAAACCGTTGGCAAATTCGATGGCGGCGCGGAGATCCTGTTGGGCGGTGAAGACGACCTCGGCATGGCGTGCGGCCAATGCCTGTCCCGGCCCCGACGAACCCGCCTGAATCAGCACGGGCTGGCCCTGTTCGCTGTTGGTGACGTTGAGCGGGCCCGCCACCGAGAAATGCCGACCCTCGTGATTCAGCGCATGCATCTTCCGCACATCGATATAAATGCCGCGCTTCTTGTCCTGCACGTAAGGGTCCGGGTCCCAGGACTGCCAGAGTCCCCTTACCACTGAGACGTACTCTTCGGCAATGGCATAGCGCTCTGCGTGGTCAGGGTGACGGCTGCGGCTGAAATTGACCGAGCCGTCCGCAAACGTGGTCACGATGTTCCATGCGGCGCGGCCGTGCGACAGCTTGTCGATCGTGGCCAGTGCCCGCGCCAGGTTGAACGGCTCGCTATACGTGGTCGAGGCGGTGGCAGCCAGCCCGACATGGGTGGTCACCATAGACAGCGCGGCGAGCATGGCCAGAGGGTCGGGGCGCGTGATCATCGACGGGTGGGCGTCGGAGGAAGTCAGCAGTCGGTCTCCGAAGAACACCATGTCGAATTTTGCGCGTTCGGCTGTCTGTGTCATGCGCACGATCAGGTCGACGTTTTCGGTGCCAGATTCGGCGTCCGGATATCGCCAGCCGGCCGCGTGATGCCCGGCCGCGAGCAGGAACAATCCAAGTTTCATGATGGCGTCTGCTCAGTTGCTTTGCGCGGTGCCGTCCTTGACCACGCGCGCGGCAAGCTCGTGCACCTGGCGGATGCGCTGCGTGGTCTGCTCGGGTGTCAGCGTCTGCACGTTTACCTGCACGCGACTCAGGGCTGCCACGGTGTCGGGCTCTGCCAGGATTTCGCTAATCCACTGGCGCAGTTTCGCCAGCACATCTGGCGGCACATTGCGCGGTGCTGTGATGAAGAACGCGCCGGCCAGTGAATCCTCCCAGCCCTTGACTCCCGCATCACGCACGCTCGGCACGTTGGGCAGGTCCGGCGATCGTGCGCCGCCGAAGTAGGCAAGCGCCCGCAGCTTGCCCTGCTTGATGAACTGCGTACTGAGCGGATCGAAAACCACATCCACGTGACCAGCTACCACGTCGGCTACGGCCTGTGCGCTGCCTTTGTAGGGCACGTGACGGATGTCGATGCTGGCCTGTCGCTTGAGCAGTTCGCCGGCCAGATGCCCCGGCGTGCCGTTGCCGGAACTGGCGAACGTGAGCTTGCCAGGGTTGGCCCGCGCGAAGGCAATCAGTTCGGGAAGCGTCCGGATTGGCAGAGACGGGTTGATCGCGACCGTTGCCAGCGAATTCCCGATATAGGCGACTGGCACGAGGTCGTGGAACGGATCGAACTTCACGGTTACCAACTGCGGGGCAATGGCCACGTTGCCGATCGATGTGTTGAGCAGGGTGTACCCATCGGCCAGCGACGTCGCCACGAAACCGGCGCCGAGCGTGCCGCCGGCGCCAGGCTTGTATTCGATCACCACCGGCTGTTCGGCCTTCTCGGCCAGCCGCTTGGTAATGATGCGCGCGACGTTGTCATTGGTGCCGCCGGGCGTATAGGGCACCACGTAGGTGATCGGCTTGGACGGAAACGGTTGCTGCGCCAATGCGTCCATCGTAGTGGCGTGGAGAGTGGCGATCGCGGCAAACGCGGCAATCGCGGCGCGCACAGGCGCGGGGAAGACAGGGAAACGCATGACGATCGGCAAGGGATACAGGACGAGTGGATGTATGACGCAGACCGGTCATCGTAGGTCGATACCCGTGCTGCCGGAACTGCCGATTCGTCATGTCGTTAGCCGATCCGGTGATAAGCGGCTGGCGCCCGGAAGTGCGTGGTGTCGAAAGGCGGGCCCCTCCACCGCAATGACTTCCGAGAACAGGCGTGTGTAAAGCGCGCCATGCAGGTCGACAGGCACGCTTGGTTTGCGGAGTCGCTGGATGTTAGGCGACAGCACGCTCGGTTGCCTGCCGGGCAACGGTGGCAGGATGTGGGGGCCGCTTAAGGGACAGGTGGTCGCGTAGCGTCTTGCCGGTGTATTCGGTGCGGAACAGGCCGCGACGGCGCAGTTCCGGCAACACAAGGCGGATGAAGTCGTGCAGTCCGCCGGGCAGGTACGGCGCCATGATGTTGTAGCCATCGGCACCGTAGTGGCGGAATCGTTCTTCGAGCGCGTCGGCAATCTGTGTGGCGGTTCCCACCAGTTGCCAGTGGCCGCGCGCGCCGGCCACGCGCTGGTAGAGCTGGCGGATGGTCAGGTTTTCGCGGCGCGCCAGATCTATCACCAGCTGTTGGCGGCTCTTGGTGCCGTTGGTTTCGGGCAGATCCGGAATCGGACCATCGAGCGGATAGGCGGACAGATCGAATCCGCCGGTCAGGTTGGATACCAGCGTCAGGCCCACCACGGGGTCGATCAGCGCCTGCAACTGCTCGAATTTCTCCTGTGCCTCGGCCAGGGACGCGCCCACGACCGGGAATACGCCCGGCATGATCTTGAGGTCGTCGGCTGTCCGGCCATAACACGGCAGGCGCGACTTGAGGTCGGCATAGAAGGCGACCGCTTCGTCCAGCGTTTGCTGGGCCGTGAATACCACTTCGCCGCTACGCGCGGCCAGTTCCTTGCCCGCTTCGGAAGACCCGGCCTGCACCACTACCGGGTGGCCCTGCGGTGGCCGTGAGACATTGAGCGGCCCCTGCACCTGGAAGTGTTCCCCCTTGTGATGCAGGACATGGCGCTTGTCGCGCTCGAAGTAGACGCCGGCGGCCTTGTCGCGCACAAAGGCATCATCTTCCCAGCTATCCCAGAGGCCGGCCACGACATCCACGAACTCGGTGGCGCGCGCGTAGCGATCGGCGTGCAGAAAGTTGTTGTCGCGGTTGAAATTGCGGGCCTCGTGGTCGTTGCCCGTCGTCACCACGTTCCAGCCGGCGCGGCCACCGGACAAGTGGTCGAGCGAGGCGAACTTGCGCGCGATATGGTACGGCTCATTGAAGGAAGTTGACGCGGTTGCCACCAGCCCGATTCGCTCCGTGATGGCCGACAGCGCCGACAGCAGCGTAATCGGCTCGAACTGCGCCTGGTAGTTGTGTGCTACCCGGCTGAGGAAGTCAACGTTGTCCCCCCGAGTGCCAACGCCATCGGCCAGGAAGATCAGGTCGAACTTGGCGGCTTCCGCCGCGCGGGCCAGATCGGTATAGAAGCGCAGGTCCGTTCCGCCGTCGGCCTGCGCCTGGGGATGCCGCCATGCGGCGATGTGATGGCCAGATGGGTAGAGGAAGGCTCCGAGGCTCAATTGACCGTTGCGTTGGGACATGGCTGTCGTCGAGGATCGTTACGTTGGAGCCTCTCAGACTAATCAATCCCGGTCGCATGGCGAAGTACGAATACCGCATGACGATACCGCTGCCCGCCGTTGAACGATATGCGGCTTTCCGCCACGGAGCTGCCTTGGGCGACGGAGTATCGATCGCCGCGGTCTCGGAACGCTGATTGCCAGTCCTTTCACTGACAAGCCGGATACTGGCGTTCGGAGTACGGCCAGGGAAAGACGGGGAAATCCTGCGATTGGTGCAGATGTGACAACAGAGTAGGTGCCGTAAAGACACGACCATCGTGGCTGGCGATGCCATATGCTCGTTGAACAGGAACCTCTCACCGCGACGAAAACGGCGGCCTGGCCGCGCCGAGGTTATTGGGTGGTTCGGAGGCATCGAGCCCCGGGACTGCAGCGCGTCAACTGGCCTGAAGGAGGTGCAGCATGAGCCACCAGCAAAAGGTGATTGTTATCACCGGTGCTTCGCAAGGAATGGGAGCGGAGGCGGTCAAGGCGTTTCGCTCCCTGGGCCACCGCGTTGTTGCAACGGCCCGCTCCATCAAGGCGACGGACGACGCGGATCTGTTGGCCGTGGCAGGCGATATCGGAGATCCCGCCACCGCCAGCCGTGTGATCGATGAAACGATCAAACGCTTTGGGCGTATCGATACGCTTGTGAACAATGCCGGCATTTTCATTGCGAAGCCTTTCGCCGAATACACGGCTGAAGATTTCACGTCTTTGGTCCATGTGAATCTTGCCGGCTTTTTCTACATTACGCAGTTCGCGCTGGCTCGCATGGCGGCGCAATCGAGCGGGCACATCGTCAACGTCACGGCGAGCCTCGTCGACCACGCAATGGAAGCCTTGCCGGCGGCCGTGGCATCGCTGACGAAGGGCGGAATTGCGGCGGCCACTCGCGCGCTTGCGATCGAATATGCGAAGCGCGGCATACGTGTGAATGCGGTGGCACCGGGAATGATAAAGACGCCGATGTTTCCCCCCGACTTGTACGAACGATTCGGTGCGTTGCATCCGATGGGACGCATGGGTGACATGAGTGATATCGTCGACGCGATCCTGTATCTCGATTCCGCCTCGTTCGTGACGGGCGAAATTCTGCATGTCGATGGCGGGCAGGTTGCCGGCCATTGAGCACCAGGCAACCGCTCCACGACTTCAACACCGGCGCGTGGGTGACCCCGTATCGGAATATGCCCCCCGGCAAATGGATGCCTGAGCTAGTCCAATGTGGAAGTTTCAATATGCCCGCACGCTTCGGTGGAAGATCAGCCTGACTTGGCGAATGATGAGGGCAGAGAGAGGGCGATACTCCTGCGATGGGGCCTGCAGCATGCTGATGCTGCTCCTGATTGCGGGACTGGGTGCCTGCGGGTCGCTTTCTCACAACGCTCCGCGCAATTCTCCTCAGGCCGTGGCTGGCAGCGCGTCTGCTGCGATGCGCGAACCCACAGAAGTCGTCGGCCGGACGGCTGTCGCGATGTCGTTCTCCGGCGGAGGCACGCGAGCCGCAGCCTTCGCGTTTGGTGCGCTGCAAGGGCTGGACGCCACAAGGGGGCCTGGGGGCGTATCCCTGCTCGACGACGTCGCATTCATCAGCAGCGTGTCGGGAGGCTCCATCACCGCTGCCTACTACGGTCTGCACGGCAGGGACAGCCTGGCGACCTTTCGGTCAGTACTGCTGAAGGATGGGGAGGCGGGGCTTCGCTTCAGTCTCCTGAATCCTGTCAACCTTGCGCGCCTCTTTGCGGGTGGGCTCAACAATCGGGACGATCTCAGGACCTGGCTCGACGAAGACGTGTTCAAGGGCGCGACGTACCGCGACATGTTCCGTCGCGGCAAGCCAATCGTCTGGATTAACGCCACCAATGTCTACTACCGGGTTGCGTTCCCGTTCAGCCAGCAGGCATTCGATGCCCTGTGCAGTGATCTCGCGAGCTTTCCCGTTTCAGAGGCCGTCGCCGCATCGATGGCGGTTCCGCTCTTCTTCTCGCCGATCGTGCTTCAAAAGCATCCCGAGGCGTGTAGTGCACCACTGCCTGACCTGGAGAAAGCCCAGGCGCCGGGGCAATCGCTGCTGTTTGGCGCGCTGGCAAACGCCGTTCGCGGTCTACGGGATACTTCGAAGGGAGAATACGTCAAGCTGGTCGACGGCGGGGTGACCGACAACTACGGCCTGGCGACCATTCTCCAATCGCGTCTGCTTTTGGGCACGGCTTACGGTCCCATGAGCGAGCAAGACGCGATCAATGTACGGCGGCTGCTTTTCATCGTGGTTGACGCCGGTCACGGCCCGCGCGGCGACTGGAATCGAAGCCAGGAAGGCCCATCCGGAATCGAGGTCGCAAGCGCGGCGATCGGGACCAACGTCAGAATGAGCTATGACGCCTTTGTTCCAATGATGCAGCGGTGGCGCGACGACCTCGTGGCGTACCGGTGTGGCCTGCCGGATTCCCAGCAGCAAGATATCGCTGCACGCTGGCCGGGGTGGCGTTGCAATGATGTCGAATTCTTCGTCACGCGAATCTCGTTCGATGCCCTCGACAAGGAGCGTGCTGCGAGTCTGAGCGACGTGCCGACCAGACTTCGGCTGCCCGAGGCGGACGTCGATCGCCTGATCGAGGCAGGAAGGGATGCCGTCGTTGGAAATCCGGTGATCCGCGAGTTCGCGCGCGAGCCGACGGAGGCGCGATAGTCCGTAATGGCCGACGGCCCCGGCTTACGGCATCGCACCACAATACTTTCATGATGCATGCAATTGTGACGCTATGATGTATTCAAGCGAGAGTGTGCCTGATTCCGCGACTTCCAATTAGTGCACAGAGCACATGCTGCGTGGTAGCCGGTCGAGCGGATTGCAGCCGCGTCGCCCGAAGAATCCAACTCCCCGTTTCGAGGAGCACATCATGATGGCGACTACCCCGACCGATGCTCCTGTACGTCGCATGCCCTTCCTGAAAGGGCTGTTGCCAATCAACCGCGCGCAACTTCCACACGACGTCGTCGCCGGCATCACGCTGGCCGCGCTCGGAATCCCGGAGGTGATGGGGTATACCAAGATTGCAGGCACGCCGACCGTTACGGGTCTCTACACGATATTGCTGCCTCTGGTGGCGTTTGCCCTGCTGGGAGCATCGCGACACCTGGTCGTTGCCGCTGATTCGGCTACCGCAGCCATCCTCGCCAGTTCCCTGATCACCGTGGCCGCGCTGGGCAGCCCGGAGTATGTTGGCCTTACCAGCGCCGTGGCACTGGCCGTTGCCGTCATGCTGGTGCTCGCGCGAATCCTTCGCCTTGGTTTTCTTTCCGATTTCCTGTCGCGCAGTGCGCTGATCGGCTTCCTCACTGGCGTAGGCATACAGGTCGCCGTGGGAGAGCTTTCCGGGCTGTTCGGGCTGCCCAGGCAAGGACACGGGCCGCTTTTCCAACTCATCTCGGTATTTCAGCGGATCGGCGAGATCAGCTTGATCACGACTGTGCTCTCGGGCACGGTGCTGGCTGTGATTCTCGGGTGCAAGCGCTTCGTGCCGCGCGCACCAGGTGCGCTGATTGCGGTGGTTGGCACGATTGCCGGCAGCGCAGCATTCGATTTCGCGCAACACGGCATCGAGGTGATCGGCAAGGTGCCCAGCGGGTTGCCGTCGCTGTCACTGCCGCCCTTGCATCTTGACCAGATGAACCAGGTATTGGTGACTGCCGCCTCCTGTTTCATTGTCATCATCGCGCAGAGCGCGGCAACTGCGCGGGCCTACGCCAATCGCTACAACGAGCGTGGTGACGACAACCTCGACATCGTCGGACTTGCCGGCGCAAACGCAGTGGCTGCGTTGACCGGGACCTTCGTCGTCAACGGGAGCCCGACCAAGACGGAGATGGTCGACGATGCTGGCGGGCGAACCCAGTTCGCCCATCTGACCACGGCCGTCATCGTGCTGCTGGTGCTGCTGTTCCTGACCAGGCCACTGAGCTTCCTGCCAGCCGCAGTACTGTCGACAATCGTCTTCATGATCGGCGTGAAGCTGATCGATGTGAAAGGCATGATCGAGCTTTACCGCGTGCAGAGGGACGAATTCCTGATCGCACTGATCACGGCTGGCGTGGTCGTTTTTGTCGACGTCATGCATGGCATTCTTGCGGCCGTGCTGTTGTCCCTGATAGACCATACGCGCTACAGTTACCGGCTGCGCACCCGCGTGCTGACACCGCATCCCAGTGGTCATTGGGAAGCAAAAAAGGTGGCGCCGGACCTGTTTGCAGCACCGGGCATCGTGGCCTATCGCTTCGAGGCGGACCTTTTCTATGCAAACGCGGGCCGTTTCATGGAGGAAGTCCTGAGGCTCGTCGAGCAGACGAGCGAGCGGGTGAATTGGGTGGTCGTCGATGCGTCCGAAATTTTCAACATTGACTACACCGCCGGCAAGACATTGCAGCAGCTTCGACAGGAACTGGATCGGCGCGGTGTAGGTATCGCTACGGTTGCCATACCTGAAGGCGTACTGGCGGAGCTTGAGATTTATCGCGCGCTTGCCGGGTCATCCGGGCATCACAAGATATTTATGACGGTGGACGAGGCGGTGATGGTCCTCCGCGACGTGCCACCACCGTCCCCCACACGCCCACCCACGACGGCATGAGAGACGCGATTGCGTGCCTATTACGTGCTTTCTGAGCGGACAGGAGCATGCCATGCCAAAGACTGCTGAAACTTCGCGCGGTGCGAAGTCGGTACGGCGGGCGGAGCCGCAGGCCGCTCCTGTGCCCGAGGATCTTGCCGGGCTGTTTGGCGGCCGCGGCTCACGGGCATCGCGCATCGATGCCGGAAAGGCCGCGCGCCGGCGCGCGCCGCGTGCTCAACTCGCAACGTGCACCCTGGTGGACCGGGACCCGATTACGCTGATCGAGGCTTCCAATACCGGCCGGCTGCCAAACCTGATACCTATCCGCTACGGCCGCATGGTGGCGAATCCGTTCGCCTTCTATCGCGGTGCTGCACCACTGATGGCCTTCGACCTGGCCAGGTTGCCGCACACGGATATCACCGTCCAGTTGGGCGGCGATGCGCACCTGGCGAATTTTGGGCTGTTTGCGAGTCCCGAGCGCCGCATCCTGTTCGGGCCCAACGACTTCGATGAAACGTTGCCGGGACCTTTCGATTGGGATGTGCGTAGGCTCGCCGCATCCTTTGCCATCGCCGCGCGCGAACGCGGTCTTGGCACGCGTGAGCAGTGCGCAATTGTTCGGCGGCTGTGCGCGACCTTCCGCCAGTGCATGGCCGAGTTCAGCACAATGGACACGCTGGACGTCTGGTATTACCAGTTCGGGGCTGACAACATTCTGGCCATTGCCGACTCGGTTCTCGAACGGAGGAAGGAAGAGGCAGTGATCAGCAAGGCCCGGCAGCAATCCTCGCGGCTCGTTCTGAGCCATGCCACGGAAATGATCAACGGCCGCTTGCACATTAAGGATATGCCGCCGCGCGTTTACCACTTTCCTATGGAGAATCGCAAGGAAGCGAAACAGTTCAACGATATGGTCAGGCGATTCTTTGCCGAGTATCGGCTGACGCTGCCCGGCGCGCAGCGCGCGCTGTTTGACCGCTACGAGATGGTCGATATGGCGGTACGCGTGGTCGGCGTGGGGTCGGTCGGCACGCGCTGCTATGAGGCGCTTTTCATGGCCGACGGGAAGAGCCCGCTCTTTCTGCAGGTCAAGGAGGCGCGTGCGTCCGTGCTCGAGGATTACCTGCCGGCAAGCAAGTTCCCCAACCACGGCGAGCGGGTGGTGAACGGACAGCGTCTGCTGCAGTCAGCCAGCGACATTTTCCTCGGCTGGTCCAGCGTGCGCGTAACGGGCAATGATTTTTACGTACGTCAGTTGCGCGACATGAAAGGTGCGTTCGACTTTAGCACCTTCGATGGCAAGGATTTTAGCGAGTACGCAGTATCCTGCGCCCATGCACTTGCCCATTCGATGGCGAAGGCGGGCGATCCGGCGCTGATTTGCGGATACGTGGGAAGGTCTGGTGCATTCGACGAGGCCATTCAGCAATTTGCCCTTACGTATGCCGAACGCAATGAGGCTGACTGGTCGGCTTTGAAGGCGGCGGTAAAGTCGGGCCGGATTCAGGCGCGGAGGGAGTGAGTATCGGCGCAACGGTGACGGGAATTCCGTGGCTACTGGCCAAGCATGAATGTTTTCCCCGCGCTTGAGTTCCGCGGGGCTACGCATGCTTGCCCAACTGATCCGGGTCGCCAGAAGTGACCTTCTGAATTCCATTGGCGAGGCCCTGCTTAGCTTTCCTGCGTCACAGGGGGCCTCCGCTGGCAGATGCGATGTTATCGACCAGTCACGGGCAAGCGGTTTGCCCGTGCGCCTTGTGGAAGCCGAGTCTAGGCTCAGATTACCAAAACTCAAAAGAGAGAACCGCCGAGGAGGGTTATATGGACAATCCCGCCGAAGAATCCGCTGCCTATGCCCGTATTCAGCCGCGCGATGCGATACGCGAATTCGCCAGGGTACTTTCACATTTGCGCGGACTGCTGTTCATTCTGCTGTCGACCTACATCGTGTTGTCGATCGTCATGTGCTACGTGGGCGGGGCCGTGGATGCAGTCACGCGAGCGCCTGCCTCCCTGAGTCAGGTGGCTTATTTCTGCGCCATCACCGCGTTGACGATTGGCTACGGTGACGTGATACCCATCACGGGAGTAGGCCGCTTCGTCGCGGTGTTGCTCGGGTTTCAGGGCGTCCTAATTACCGGACTCGTGACGGCGGCAGCGGTCTATGGCGTTCAGGCGGCAGCGCACCGCGCGGGCATCCGGCCGCGGTAGTCCGGGAATAACCGAGAAACAGCAATTCGGGACCGCCGCTTGGCACGGGCGGCGCTTCTCCATATCAACGGCCGCTATAAGCGGCCGTGCGGCGTTCCGTGAAAGACGCAATGCCTTCGTCAGCGTCGCGTGTCAGTAGCAACTGGCGCTGCAGCGCGGATTCTTCAAGCAGCGAGTCTTCAAGCCCCTCGTCATAGCTGGCCATCACGGCGTGCCGAGCTGCGGCAACCGCAAGGGGGCCGTTGCCGGCGATTCGCCGCGCGATTGCCAGCGCGACCTGTTCCAACGCATCACGCGGGGCAAGCTCGCAGACAAGGCCGTGTCCGAGCGCGAAGTTTGCATCGAACGTGTCGCCGGTCAGAATCATCCGCATGGCCACGCCGAGGCCCACCACCTTTGCCAGCCGTTGCGTGCCACCACCACCGGGCAGGATGCCGAGGCGTACTTCGGGCAGCGCGAAGCGCGATTCGGGTGTGGCGATACGGATATCGCTGGCAAGCGCGAGTTCCAGGCCCCCGGCCATGCAGAGGCCATCGATCGCGGCAATCGTGGGTTTGGCGATGTCGTGGGCGCCGGTCATTCCGCCAAAGCTGATGACCCTGGTCGGTGCCTCCCCGGCCGCGATGGCACGCCGATAGGGAAGATAGTCGCCGATATCCGCGCCCGTGCAGAATGCGCGGCCGCCCGCACCGGACAGGATGGCAACCTTCAAGCGCGGATCGCTGTTGTAGCGCTGCCAGGCACTGGCCAGCTCCTGGTCGTGCGCTACGTCCAACGCGTTGTGGCGCTCCGGCCGGTTGATGACGATCCGCGCGATGGCGTCGTCGATGATATGGAATTCGATGGGCATGGCTGTCCTGGGACGAAATGGGGCGGATTCGGCGCCCAGCGGGTGATCGTTGCACCTGTCGATGCAGAAGTGTGCACTCTATCGAAAACGTTATCGTAATCGTGAGTCCGTATTTTCCCTGATAAAAGTTGGTCCGCATTGACTAACTGCATGCAGCGGCCTATCTTGCACGTAACGAATAACGAAAACGATTTCGAAAACGCAGGAGATGGAGCATGAAACGCTTGAAGATGTTGTGCGTGGTAACCGTGTGCCTGGCCGGCAGCGCAGGTGCGCAGACGGGGTGGCCCTCCAAGCCGGTGCGGCTGGTCGTGCCCTATGCGGCGGGTGGGCCTTTCGACAATCTGGCGCGCGCCTTGTCGGCAAAGCTTTCCCAGCAATGGGGGCAGCCGGTGGTGGTGGACAACCGGCCCGGCGGCAACGAAGTGATAGCCGCGGCCGCCGTTGCCAAGGCGCCAGGTGATGGTTACACGCTGTTATTGGCCTCGGACGCGGCAGCCACCCTGAACCTCTTTGTCTTCAAGAAGCTGCCTTACGACCCCATCAAGGAACTGGCGCCGGTCACCCGCGTGGCCGTGGCCAACATGGTCGTCGCCGCGTCGAACGGGCTGCCCGTCACCGACCTGCGCAGCCTGGTGTCGTATGCGAAGGCCCATCCGGGGCAAGTCACCTATGGCTCCTCGGGCATCGGCAATGACACGCACCTGTCGATGGCGTGGTTTGCAAAGGAGAGCGGTATCGAGATGGTCCATGTCCCTTACAAGGGCGTGGCGCCCGCGATTCAGGACGTCATGGCCGGCACTATCCAGTTGACCATTGGTGCCGCATCGGTGATCGGGCCGTATGCGCTGGGCGGCAAGGTGAAGGCATTGGCGATTGGCGGCAAGCACCGCGCCTCGATCCTGCCCAATGTGCCCACGTTTGCCGAGGCCGGCTTTCCGAACGTCGACGCGAGCATCCCGTTGGTTCTGCTGGCGCCCGGCAGCACGCCCGAGGCGCTGCGCCAGAAGATTTATGCCGATGTGAAGAAGGTGGCCACGATGCCCCAATTCAGGAGCGAGAATCTCGAAAAATTCGCGCTGGAGCCCGTGCTTGACTCGCCGCAGGAATTTGCAAAGGTGCTGGTCAAGGAGCGGGCGCTTGCGGCGGAAAAGGTCAAGGCATCGGGCGCGCAGCTCGAATAGGCATGGCGCCGCCCGCAGGGCGCAACTGGGCCACGTGCGGCGCATGTTTCCTGGCAACGGGGGCATGCGCCGCTTTATCACTTGCAACTCGACACATCATGAAAGACGACGCCTATTTCTTTCGCCCCGAAGCCGGCCACGGCCTGCCGCACGACCCGTTCAAGGCCATCGTGGCGCCGCGCATCATCGGCTGGATTTCGAGCCTGGATGGCTCGGGTAACGCCAACCTGGCGCCTTACAGCTTTTGCTCGGCGGTATGCTCCAGTCCGTACGTCATCGCGTTCTCAAGCGAGGGATACAAGGACAGCGTGCGCAATATCGTGGCAACACGTGAGTTCGCCTGGAATTTCGTCAGCCGCGAACTGGCCGAACAGATGAACGCCACGTCGGAGCCGGTCGAGCATGGCGTGGACGAATTCCGGCTGGCCGGGATCGAGGCGGCGGCAGGAAACGCTATCCAGGTGCCGCATGTCGCGGCGTCACCCGCGGTGATGGAATGCCGCCTGTTGAATGTGCTGGAGTTGAAGGATCTCAACGGCGCATCGACCGATCATTGGGTGGTCTTCGGGCAGGTCGTTGGCGTGCATATCCGGCGCAAGTACCTTCGCGATGGTCTCTTCGATACGTTCCTTGCCGATCCGGTGCTGCGCGCGGGCTACCGCGCCGACTACATGCACGGAGGCAAACGCTTCGAGTTATACCGGCCGTATTGATCGCGGAGGCAAAAGAAAACGAGATGGGGCTCACCGTTGCAAGACGGTGAGCCCCATTCCTTTTCCAATCCGCAAGAACGCCGGGTCGCCGGACGCAAGAGAAAGAGTCAGCGCACGTGCTTTCGCTGCGCCAGATGCCTGGCATGCCGATGACGAACGGTCCAGACCAGCGCGCGCAGTGCCGATGCACTCGAAGTGCGCAGGACCTCTGTGCATCGGTCGAGCACTGCCGCATCGGGAAACATGTGAAGTTCCGCCGCGCTGCCCAGCGCGACGGCGATTTCCGCCAGCGATTGCGTGGCGATGGCGTTGCGCAGCAGGCGGTCCAGATGCTGGCGCACGGCCAGGTCCAGATCGTCCGCCACCCGCGCATGGGTGGTGACATCCTTCACACATGCGCGCACGCGATGGAGCAATTCGCTCGTGGACAGCGTTTCGCCCGTTCGCGGGCAGGGGATATTTGGCATGCTGAGACCTCCGCCCGCTGTGACGCCAGTGCTCAGCTCTCGTCGGCCGGGCGCAGATGCGCGCCGGCCTCGTGCTCGATGCGCAGGTACAGCGTTTCGGCCATCGGCTGGCGCATCTCCTCGAGGATGTGGCCGACCAGCCCCACCGAGCGCGCCGCTACAGCCAGGCCGCGGCAGATCTTCCACGAAATCCCCATCTCAGACGCCACTGCCGCCATAGCCCCCGTCACGTTGACGGGCAGAGCGCGGTTGGCTTGTTTCTCGGCTTCCTTGCCCAGGGCCTCCATCAGGCGGATGTAGGGGCCGTCGAAGCCGGTTTCCCTTGCCACCTTGAACAGTGCCGGGGTCCGTGGGTCGATCGGCTTGTGAAACGGATGGCCGATTCCGGGGATGATCTCCTTGCGGCTCCGATACCCGGACACGATCGAGCTTGCGAGCGCATCGACATCAATATCGGCATTGGCGGCGTTACCCGGCGGCAGCGATTCCTGCAGCAGGCGTGCGGCGTTGTCGAGCGAGCCCACGAACACGGAGCCCAGGCCAAGCAGGCCGGCGGCCACGGCGGCTTGCACCGATTCGGGCGCGCCGCAGTACGTCATGCGCGTGGCCAGCGAGGACGGCGTGATGCCATGCTCCACCAGGATCACCATCATCGCGTTGAACATGCGCAGCTCGTTTTGCGCGGGCAGGCGGCCGAAGATCTGCAGGAATGCCATCTGCCCGAAATCGAGCTTGCCCACAATGTCCTCGCACAGATCGATGCCGTGAATGACCACGCGCGTCGGCGTGGCCCAGGCGATATCGGAGCGGATGTCTTTCTGTTTCATCGTGTCTTCCTTGTGTTGTCGTGGGAATTGGTCGCGGTCTGGAGGTGGTTCCTGGCAAGATCGCGCAGAACGTGCTTGAGGATCTTGACGCCATTCGGGCCATCGACCTGCGGGAAGCTGTCCAGCGCGACGATGTGCCGCGGTATCTTGAAACCGGCAATGCCGCGCTTGCAGAAATCCAGCAAGTCGGCCTCGACGACATCGCCTTGCTCGGCGCGCACGAAGGCCACAGCCACATCGCCTTCGCCCTCCTGGTACACGCCCACCACCTGCGCGGCGGCCACGCCCGGATGCGTGACCAGGAATTCCTCGATCTCGGCCGGATCGACGAGATAGCCGCGCAGGCGCAGGGTGTCCTTGAGCCGCGACAGGTACTGGAATGCGCCTTCATGCGTGCGCGCCAGATCGCCGGTGCGCAGCCATCCGTCGGCGGTGAACGCGTCGGCCGTTGCGCCGGGGTTGTTCAGGTAGCCGGCCGTGACGTTGTAGCCGCGCAGCTGCAGTTCACCTTGATCGCCTTCGGCTACGGACTCGCCGGTGGCGGGATCGGCGATGCGAAACGAAATGCCGGACGAAATGGGGCGCCCGCCGGCCAGGCGCCGCGCGTCGGCGCTGGCATCGGCGTCACGTATCGCGGCAAGCGCGAAGCACTCGGACATGCCATAGAGCGCCGTTAGCGGAACACTCCAGTCGTTCCACGCCTGTTCGATGATCCGCTTGCCCAGGCCAGCGAACTCGGCAAAACCGCCGCGCCGCCAACTGCGGAGGTTGGACCCAGGCACATCGAGCACCATGTGAAGCATCGCATCGGAACCGTAGAAATGCGTCACGTGGTGCCGCGCGATGGCGTCCGCGGCCGCTTGCGGCTTGAATACGGGCAGGAACACGCAGGCCGCGCCAGCCGCCAGCGACGAAATCGCCAGGACGAAGCCCATGACGCCGTACAGCGGAAGTGCGCAGAGGGTGGCGTCGCCGGGGCGCATGTCCGTTGCCTTGGCGACGTTGAGCGCGTGCGTGACGATGCCTCCTTGCGTGTGCATCGCCAGCTTCGGCTTGCCGGTAGTGCCCGAGGTGCTGAACGTGCACCACGGATCCGTGGCGGTGCCTTCGCAGGATTCGAGTGGGTTGAGCGATTGCCACATGAAGCCGCCGCTGACCGGTACGTCGATTACGTGTTTCAGCGCGCCGACCGACTGTTGGATGACGGACGCCGCCTCGGCGTAATCGAAGTCCAGGAACTGCGTGGGCACCACGAGCAGCCGGGCCTGAGCGGTACTGACCACGTGCAGCGCCTCGGCCGTACGCAGCCGGGTGCTGACCGGCACCACGAGCACGCCCAATTGCGCGGCGCCAAACAATAGCTGCAGCCAGACGGCACCATCGGGAAGCCACACTGCAATGGTGTCGCCGCGGCGCAGCCCCATGTCCAGGAGAAATCTGGCCGCACGCTGCGAGGCGGCTTTCAGTTCCAGGCGGCTGACGGTCGTATCGCCGTGGTGGAACGCGGGAAGCGAGGGGTCGTGCGCGTCCAGGATTTGCTGATGCATGGGGCCCCCTCTCACCGGGCCAGCGCGGCGCGCGCGATCTGGAGCCTTTGCATCTCGGACGTGCCCTCGCCAATGCGGAATGCGCGCGCATCGCGGAAGAAGCGTTCGACGGGCAGTTCACACATATAGCCCATGCCGCCGAAGATCTGCAGCACGCGGTCGCTCACCCGGCAACCCATTTCGCTGGCATACAGCTTGGCGCGAGAGGCGGCAATGCGCGCCGAGGCATCGCCGGCATCGATCAGTTCGGCGGCCCGCGCGATCAGCAGCCGCGTGGCTTCGATATCGACATCGTTGTCGGCGATCATGAACTGGATGCCCTGGTGCTGCCCGATTGGGCTGCCGAAAGCCTTTCGCTCATTGGCATACTCACATGCCATATCGTGCCCACGCGAGGCCAGTCCCAGCGAACGGCTCGCCGACAGCAGGCGATCCTGGTTGATCGAGCTCATCATCCCGAGAAAGCCGGAGGTGGGCTCGCCAAGTACATCGGCATCGGGAACGAAGCAGTCTTCCAGCGTGAAGCCGTTCAGGTGGTAGCCGCGCCAGCCCATCTTCTTGTAGCGCGTCATGCCGACGACACCGGGGTTGCCCTGGCGGACGATGAACGTGCCGAAACGGTCCTTCAGCGAAGCCATTGGATCGGTCACCGCCAGCACGATGATGTAGTCGGCGGTTTCCGCATGCGAGATGAAATGCTTGCTGCCCGTCAGCTTCCAGCCACCCGGCACACGCGTGGCGCGCGTCTTCAGGCCGCCCAGGTCGGAGCCCGCATTCGGTTCGGTCAGCGCGTAGGTGATCGTCTTCGTGCCGTCCAGGATGTCGGGCAGGAAGGTCTCGCGCTGCGCCGCATTGACCTGTGCCAGCTGCAGCGGCAGATGCCCGAAGACTTCGCTCAGCGGGACGGAGGTGTAGGTCAGTTCCTCCAGCACCACCACCTTGGCGGCCGCCGACAGGCCCGGCCCACCGATCGATTCCGGCAGATTGAAGCCGTACAGGCCCAGTTCGGCCACTTCGGCACGCAAACGGGCGAGCAGGGACAGGTCGACCTCGTCATCGGTTTCAATCTGCTGCTCGAGCGGCACCAGCCGCTGGCGGACAAAGCGCCGGGCTGTCTCTCGAATCATCGACAGTTCGGTATCTTGGGAAGGCTGATGCATGGAAATCTCCTCACTGAGTTGTCTGAAAACGTGTTTTTGCGAAAACGTTTTCGAAAGAGTAGGGTGTGAGAAACTCCAAGTCAAGAGATCAGGCTATTGGGGGTTCAAAAAACGGTTTCGAACCGTCATGGCTGAGGGCGCCTAAGTGAGCGATAATGTCGCGCAAGACACACGGGGGAACGCAATTGGACATCAAGGAATTTGCCGCGCACCTAAATCTGTCGGTCAGCACGGTCTCGAAAGCCATCAATGGACGAGCTGATGTGAGCCGCGAGACGCGGGAGCGCGTGCTCAAGGCTGCGGCGGAACTTGGTTTCAGCCCCGACCCGGCCGGGCGGCGCTTGCGCCGACAGTCGTCGGACACCATCGGTTTTGTGATTTCCGCGCCTCAGACTCAGTTCGCGCACCCGTTCTTCCTGAACATGCTGGCTGGCATCGACGACGCTCTGGAAGGCACCAATTTCCAGGTGATCATCACTTCGGGGCGCACCGTGGAGACAGAGATCAATGTGTTCCGGCGACTCGTGGAGAAGCACCGGGTGGATGCGTTGCTCTTCGGCCGCACCCGGCGTCGTGACGAGCGCATCGAATACCTGCTGGAGCGAGACATTCCATTCGTTGCCTATGGGCGCAGCGAAAGCTCGCAGGATTTCTCGTACGTCGATATCGACCATACGGTTGTGGGCCGTGACGGCTGCGCCCGATTTATCGCGCTGGGCCATCGCCGCATTGCGCTCATTCATTCCCCCGAATTCCTGATGTTCAGCTACTTCGAGCGGCTGGGCTACGAGCAGGCACTGCGGGCGGCAGGCATCGACATCGCCCCCGAACTGTGTGTCGAGGAGGCCATGACGGAAGAGGGTGGCCTGCGAGCCGCGCGCAAGCTCCTTGCCTTGCCCAATCCGCCCACGGCGCTGGTCTGCGGCCACGACATGGTGGCCGTCGGCGCGATGCGCGCGATTGCCGAGACGGGCAGGGTGGCGGGCCAGGACATCGGCGTGATCGGTGGCGACGACCATCCGGTAGGACGCCTGATTACGCCGCCACTGACGACCTTTTCCGCCGAAACCCACAACGTTGGGCGCCGCATGGTGGAAATGCTGCTTGCTCGGCTGGATGGCGCGGACCCTCGGACATTGCAGGAAGTCTGGACGCCCGAGTTGATCTTGCGCTCCTCGGACGGCCCGCCGCGGCCCCGCTAGTCACCCAGGTCCCCGCCTCGCGGCATCTCCTTCGGCTTGTGCTTTCGTTCACTGCGTGCTAACTTGTTTCGAAAACGTTTTCGATAAACAAGGAAGAGGCAAGGAGGCATTCATGACTCAGGACTCAGGCACTCCGGAAGGACTGCGGGCGAGATACGCGGTTCAGCTGAAGCTGCGCAACGCTGACACCGACCAGTTCCGGCACGTCAACAACGCCGCCATTGCGACGTTCTTCGAGGAGGCGCGGATGGCCGTTTTCATGCAGGACGCGCTGGTCGACAGCATGAAGGACAGGCACGTCGTCGTGGCGCACCTGGCCATCGACTTCATCGCGGAAGTCATGTACCCCGGCGAGCTGGATGTCGGCACCATGCCTGTCCGCACGGGCAACACGTCGTTCGAACTGGCGCAGGCGCTCTACGCCAACGGAAAACTCTGCGCGCGCGCCAGCGCGACGTGCGTGCTGATGGATGCGAAGACGGGGCGGCCCGCGCCGTTGCCCGCCGTCTTTCGCGAACGGCTCGCACCGACCGGGCCCGTAGCATGCGCCGGCGAATCCCGATAACCGACAGGAGCCCGACATGGAAGCATTCTCGACCCTGACCCTCGATATGCGCGATGGCATTGCGATCGTCACGCTGAACGACGTGCCCAGGCGCAATGCGCTGTCGCGGCGCATGGTGAGCGAACTTTTTGACGTCCTCGACCGGACTCGCGCGCTCGGCGCCCGTGCACTGGTGATAGCGGCCAACGGCCCCACGTTCTGCGCGGGCGCGAATATCGATGACTTGCGTGACGGCTGGATGGAACGTGCCGATCCAAAAACCGACCCGGCGTTGCTGTTCCGCAGCCTGGTGCAGGAGGACCGCATCGTTATCGCGGCGGTGCACGGTCCGGCGGCGGGCGGCGGCTTCGAGCTTTCGCTATCGTGCGATCTGGTGATCGCGGAAGAGGACGCCTGGTTCGCCCTTCCAGAAGTCACGCGCGGCGTGATTCCGAATACCGGCCTGGCGCTGCTGCAGCACGTGGCGGGCACGCGGCAGGCACTGCAACTGATACTTACCGGGCAGCGGTTGTCCGCTGCGCAGGCGCTGCAGCGTGGGATTGTCAATGAGGTGGTGGCCAAGGGCGGCGCCCTGGAGCGTGCCTTCGCGCTGGCGAAGTCCATCGTGGGCAGTGCGCCACCCGGCGCGCTTATCGCGGCGAAGCGTCACCTGCACGGCCATGCCGGATACGACTGGGAGCGTGTGGTGGGATCGGTGACTGACGTGCCGGGTGTGGAATGGCAGGAAGGGTTGGACGCCTTTACCGAAAAACGCGGCACCAATTTTGAACCCCTGTGGCAGGATCACCTGCGCCGCGCGGGCAATTCGGGGCAACCATCATGATCGAACACATCAACCACGCTAGCGCACCGCTGCCGAGGGGGCACTACTCCCAGGCTGTAAAGGCCAATGGTTTCGTATTCGTTTCGGGGCAGTTGCCGCTGCTGCCCGGCGACGATCTGACTATTCCGCCGGGACTCGACGCCCAGGTGATGCAGGTCTTCGAGAACATCGGCGCGGTATTGCGTGCGTCAGGCAGTTCCATGCAAAAGCTCGTCAGCGTGCAGATATTCGTTGCGGATATTGGCAATTGGCCGCGAGTGAACGAGCTTTACGCTCGCATCCTGGGTGATGGACCGGCGCCTGCACGAACAGTCGTCCCTTGCCCGGCGCTGCATTATGGCGCGGAACTGGAAGTGAATGCCGTGGCGATGACGTAGCCCTGGCGCGACTGGATGGTGCTCCTTTTGGAGCTTTTGGGCCATTCCGTTTGGAATGGCCTTTTTTTAGGTTCTTCGAGGAATTCCGGGGACTGAGTTTCCACATTTCGTATCCTAATGGCCGTTAAGACGGCTGTTGAGGAACGGGATGCTGGATCGGAAGACACTGCAGGCCTTGGGCTGCTGGGATGGCTACAAGCTGGATCGGGTGGTCTGGCCTGAAGGGGAAAGCCGTACGCTGACGCTGTACTTGAAGCCGATCAGCAAGGTCATGTACTGCGAGGAATGCGGATCGAAGTGCCGGCATGAGCGTCAGGGGGATCGGCCCTTCGACATGGCCGATCCCCCTGATCGTCAAGTACGACAGATGAGATTCATGCGATCCCGCCGACCCGGGTCAGCTTCCGGTTTAGAAATTCCCCCATTCCAATCTCGGAAAGCTCTCGGCCGAAGCCAGAATTCTTGACGCCGCCGAACGGCAATCCGGGGGAATCGGCAAAGCAGGAATTGATATAAACCATGCCGGAATCGATGCGCGAAGCTACCTGCCTGGCGTGTTCAACGTCCGCATCGAACACGTAACCCCCCAGGCCATAGCTGGTGTCATTGGCAAGGTTGACGGCGTCGTCCTCGCTATCCACGATGTAGAAGGAAAGCACCGGGCCGAACGCCTCCTGCCCGTAGAGCGGATTGTCCTTGGCGATATTGGTGACGATCGTCGGCTCCAGAAAGAAACCTGGCCGGTCGACACGCTTACCGCCGTGGACGATGCGAGCGCCGGCGGCGCGGGCGTCCTCGATTTGCTTGAGCAGACCCTGCAGCGCACGTTCGCTGACGATGGGTCCAAGCACCGTGGACTCATCGGTTGGATCGCCAACCTTGATCGCGGCAAACTTTTCCACCAGTGCCGCCAGCATCTGCTCGCCACGTTCGCGGCCGACGACAATGACGCGCTTGATATTGACGCAGCCTTGTCCCGAGTTGAACGTGCGCCCCATGACAACCTGTTCGACGGCATGGTCCAGCGGCGCGCCCGGCAGAATAATGGCGGGGTCACTTCCGCCCAGTTCCAGAATCACCTTCTTCAGATTCCGTCCCGCGCGCTCGCCTACCGACGCGCCTGCCCGCTCGCTGCCGGTGAGCGCCACGCCGCGCACACGGAAGTCATCGATCAGATGGCCGATCTGCTCGATGCTGCAGAACAGGTTCGTATATGCGCCATCGGGTGCGCCCGCTTCCTTGAACAGACGTTCAAAAGCCAGCGCACACTGCGGGACGTTTTCCGCATGCTTCATCATGACCACGTTCCCGGCGATGAGCTGCGGCGCCGCAACGCGGGCCAACTGATAGTACGGAAAATTCCAAGGCTCGATGGCCAGGATTACGCCGATGGGCTCGGATGTCAGCGTGGCGCCCGGCTCTCCCGGCAACGCTTGCGGCGCCAGAAGCCGTTCGCCGTGCGTGGCGTAGTAGTCGAGGATGTCGGCGACCAGATCGATTTCCATGTAGCCGAAGCGCGTGACCTTGCCCATTTCGAGCGTCGGATATTGCACGTACTCGTCGCGCTTTTCACGCAGGATCCTGGCAGCTCTGGCGACGATTCCGGCGCGCTCGGCCACGGGGCGCAGGCGCCAGTCTTCCCGAAAGAGCCGGTCGGCCTTTTCCAGCGCCGTGAAGACCTCGGCATCCGATTGCAGCGGGAATTCCTTGACGAGTTGTCCCGTCGCCGGGTTGATGCTCTGAAAACTCATGGTTGTCCTTTGAGATAGGGTACTTTGGGTGCCCAACTTTCCGCGCCGGCGACCAGGTGGAGTAAGTAATCGTTTTCGACGCTGGCCGAAGGAGGGAATCGGGGCATGGCCGCTTAAGCCGTCGGGGCTTGCGGGAAGCGCCTTGCGCCTTCCGCCGGCGCGTGCCACGGCGCCGCATGGTCGACGTAGATTTCGAGATCCGGCCATAGTCCGCTCGGGTCGTCGAGGGTGCCGGCCTTGACCAGCAACATGTCTGGAAGATTTGTGGCCTTGGTGACGACCGGTGACCCGCATTGCGCACAGAAATGGCGGTATGACGGCATGCCGCTGTCACCGGTGTCTAGGAAGTAGCGCGTTTCACCGTGCTGCTCGTAGTCCTCCGCGCGGACCACGAGATTGACGGAAAACGCGCTTCCGCTGGCCTTTTGGCAATGGGAGCAGTGGCAGATGGCCACTGCCTGAGGTTCTGACGTCACGCGGTAGCGGACAGCGCGGCACAGGCAGCCGCCTTCCCGAATATGCATAGCAGCATCCTTCAAACGAATTTTTAACGAAAACGTTTTCGAAGAATGGCACGGCGAGAAGGCGGCGTCAAGGAAAGACCCCTCGTCGCAGGGGTCAGAGTCCGAGGCCAGTCAGCAACGCGTCGATCTGTGTCGAGAACCGCTTTCGGTCATAGCCCAGCAAGGCCATGCGCCAGAGGCCTTGCAGGAACGTGATGATGACTTGCGCCGCGATGAGTGGGTCTACCGTGGCGGGTAGTAGCCCTTGGCCCTTGTCGTCACGCAGGCGCTCAAACATAAGCGTCTGCAACTGCGACAGGTTCTGCTCGAGCTGATGCCGCAATTCGGCTTCGGCCAGTACTTCTTCGACCTCCATCGCCGCAACCATGCAAAGCCGCGAAGGTGTTTCGGGGTTGTCCAGCGTGTTCAGCACATCATCGAAAAAAGCCCGGATTCCGGCCGCGGCAGTGGGCGCAGTCAGCAAGGCGTCGATGCGTGGGCTCACCACCAGATCCTGGTAGTGCTGCAGGCAATTCAGGTAGAGCTGCTTCTTGCTCTTGTGCGAGTTGTAAAAGGAGCCTTCGCCAATCTTCATCACCTTCAGAAGATCGCGCAGCCCCGTCGCCGCATAGCCACGCTGCCAAAACAGCATGGTGGCGTTGTGCAGCGTCTGCTCGAAATCGAATCCAATTTTGCGCGTCATGGACGCTAGGATACACCGATTGTAGCGAGTGCTAAAAAAACTTGCCCGGCGAGAGCGGATGCGGTTAGCATTGTAGCGATCGCTACAGTAAATAACTTTGACCGACGCAGCCCGCAGTTTCCAAGTGCCGGTCGCATCACCTCAGGAGTATTCCCGTGTCTGTTTCCACCCCTCGCGTTGAGCTTCGGAACCTGGTGCTGGCGCCAGCCACTGAAGACGTTACAGCGTTCGAAGTCCACGTTCCCCAGGCCGCCATCGACGATTTGCAGATGCGGCTCAAGCTGATCCGATGGCCGGACCGCGAACTGGTCGACGACTGGTCTCAAGGGGTGCCTCTGGCGGCCGCGCAGGCACTGGTGGACCACTGGCTTCATCACTATGACTGGCGCAAGTTCGAAACACGTCTGAATGGGTTTCCGCAATTCCGGACCTTGATCGATGGCGTAGGCATCTATTTCATCCACGCGCGTAGCCGGCACGAGAATGCGATGCCCATTCTGCTGACGCACGGTTGGCCGGGTTCGGTCGCCGAGTTCCTGGATGTGATAGAGCGGCTGACCGATCCGACCCGGTTTGGCGGCAACGCGGAAGACGCCTTTCACGTCGTCGTGCCCGCGATTCCCGGCTACGGCTTTTCCGACAAGCCGCGTGAACTCGGTTGGAATCCGGGCCGTATCGCCAGCGCCTGGTCGGTGCTGATGAACGAGCGCCTGGGCTACCGACGCTGGGTAGCCCAGGGCGGAGACTGGGGCTCGGCGATCACCACCGCGCTCGCCAGCCAGAAGCCGGACGGTTTGATTGCCGCACACGTGAACCTGCCAATGGTGGTGCCTGCCGAATTGCCTGCGCGTCCAACGAAGGAAGAACTGAAGGCCCTGGCCGGCATCGAATATTTCGTTACCAAGGGCACCGGCTACGCGGATCAGATGAACACCCGGCCCCAGACCATCGGCTACGCGCTGAACGATTCACCGCTGGCGCTGGCGATGTGGATCTATGAGAAATTCTGGGACTGGTCAGATAACGCAGGCAATCCGGAGGATGCGCTGACGCGCGATCAGATGCTGGATGACATCTCGCTATATTGGTTCACCGGCACTGGCACATCCGCTTCGCGCCTGTACTGGGAAGGCGTGGGGCATACGATTGGCAGCCATGAGTTCTTCTCGCCAGGGCGCTCCGGCGGCGGAAAGATCGAAGTCCCAATGGGTGCCAGCCTGTTTCCCGCCGAAACCTTCAATCCGCCGCGCCACTGGGCCGAGCAGGCGTGGAGCAACATCTTCTATTGGAATCGGGTAGAGGCGGGCGGGCACTTCGCCGCGTTCGAAGAGCCCGAAATCTTCGCAAGAGAGATGTGGCGAGCCTTTCGAGCGTTCCGCCACGACGCGCTGGACAGGTAGGTGCAATGCCGTGCCTCTCGCGCTTGCCGATCCATGATCATGCAAGCGCGAGCGAGTCGGTTGCCTGAGCGGGGCCACCGCGGCTGCCGCTGTAGTTGGCTTGTACCTATCACTTCGGCCGGCTGGGACGTGCCAACCCGAGTATAGTGGCCAATGGCGCTCGCGCGGGCCGGCGAGTATCCGCACGCGCGCAGCCGCAGTGCGCACCGCGCTGCCAGTAGGAGGTCCTCATCGCTTTGTGCCGTTCCGCGCTCCAGCATGATGCCCCAGACCCGCTTCTCCGTCCGTTTGTTTGGCGAGTTCCAGCTCGACGGCACCGGTGCGCCCCAGTTCAACGCGAACGCCTCGCGCCTGCAGGCGCTGCTCGCCTGCCTTGTCCTGCATCGCGATGCACCGCAGACGCGACAGCAACTCGCCGTTCTGTTCTGGCCGGACGCCTCGCAGGCGCAGGCCCGCAACGCTCTGCGCCAACTGCTGTTTCAGCTGCGCAGGGCCTGGCCGGAGGCAGATCAGTTTGTCCACGCCGACACGCAGACGGTGCGATGGCTGGCCGACTCGGCATTGGAACTAGATGTCGAGCAGTTTCAGTTTGCGCTGGCGGCCGCGGCCAGGGCATTGAGGCACGACGACGCCAGCGCTGAAGAAGAACAGCTCACGCATGCCGCGGATCTCTATCGAGGGGACCTGCTGGCCAATTGCTTTGACGAGTGGATCCACCCCGAGCGCGAAAGGCTGCGCGAACAGTGCATCTCGGCGCTCGCGCGCCTCGCGCAACTGAGCGAGGACCGGCGAGACTATGTCAAGGCGTTGAAGTACGCGCAGCAGTTGCAGCGCCTTGACCCGTGCCGGGAACCCACGTGCCTGGCGCTGATGCGCCTGCATGCGCTCAATCACGATCACGCATCGGCCATGCGCGCTTATCGGAGCTGCGTGGAGACGCTTGCCCGCGAGTTGGGCGTCCTGCCCAGCGAACCCATGCGCGAGGCCTATGCGCGGCTGGCTGCCCAGGCTGCCCAGGCTGCACAGGGCGCGCAGGCTGTGCAGGCTGTGCAGGCTGCGAAGGCGGCCGGGCAGGCTGCCAAGGAAGCCGGATCATCGCCACATTGCATCCCGCGTCCGCGCGCGCGGGATGCAATGTTTCCGCTGATTGGTCGGCATGGCGAATGGCGCCGGCTGCTTGAAGTCTGGCAACGGGCCCAACTGGGCGACAAGCAGTTTGTCCTGATCGTAGGCGAAGCCGGCATCGGTAAATCGCGCCTGGCCGAGGAGCTGCGCGTCCATCTGGCCGAGCAAGGCATCTGCGTGGCGTATGCGCGCGCCTATGCGGCCGAGGGACAGCTCGCGTTTGCGCCGGTGACGGGTTGGCTGCGCAGCCCTGCTCTGAGCGGCGCGGTCGGCAAGCTCGAAGCGCCGTGGCTGACCGAGGTCACGCGCCTGTTGCCCGAACTCCTTACGCAGCAATCCGGACTGTCGGCGCCCTCGCCACTGACCGAATACTGGCAACGCCAGCGGTTCTTCGAGGCGCTTGCCCGGGCGGTGCTGGCGCAGGGCGGCCCGCTGTTGCTGCTGCTCGACGACCTGCAATGGTGCGACCACGAGACGCTCGAATGGCTGCGCTTTCTGATGCGTTTTGACGTGGCGGCAAGGCTCATGCTGGTTGCGACGGCGCGCCCCGAGGAACTGCTGCCGCTACACGCGGCAAACCGGCTGCTCGATGCCCTGCGCCGCGACGACCAGTGCATCGAGATCCCATTGGGAACGCTGGATGCCGCCGAAACGGCAAAGATCGCGGCACAGATCCTCGACCGGCCGCTGGCCGACGCGGAGGCAACGCGACTCTTCGCGGAGAGCGAAGGCAACCCGCTGTTTGCGGTCGAAATGATGCGGTCTCACTCCGACACCTCGTTGGCCGGGGACACCCAGGGCGGCATGGCATCGAAGTTGCCGCCCAAAGTGTACACCGTCATATCGAGCCGGCTGGCGGAGTTGCCTCCCGGCGCCCGCGAGATTGTGGGGGTGGCGGCAATCATTGGTCGCGCGTTCACGATGGATATCCTCGCGCAGGCAAGCGACCTCGACGAGGATGCGCTGGCCGGCGCGTTGGATGCACTGTGGCAGCGGCGCATCGTGCGCCAGACCGACGGCGCTGTCCTGGGGTTCGACTTCAGCCATGACAAGATCCGCGATGTGGCATACGCGGAAGTGAGCCCGCTGCAGCGCCGCCGCCTGCATTTGCGTGTGGCGCAGGCGCTCGAGCACGGGCCACGTAGCCCGTCCGACGTGCATGTCGCACCCGGGCAGAGCAATGCAGTCGACGCACTGGACGCGCTGGATGCGGCCAGTGCGCAGATCGCCTCGCACTACGAGCACGCGGGGCTTCCGGATCAGGCGGCGGCGTTTTATCGGCGCGCGGCCGGGGTGGCACAGCGCGTGTATGCCTATGACGATGCGATTGCATTGCTGACTCGCGGGCTGGCGCAGGCCGACCGGATCGCCGATCCCCAGGCGCGGGCCGCCCAGTCGCTCGCCCTGCAGCTTGACTTGGCGCCACCGATTCGCATCGCCCGGGGCTGGGCGGCGCCTGAACTGGAGGCGCCGCTGCGACGCGCGGTGGAACTGAGCCGGGTGGCAGGTGACAGCAGTCAGCAGGCACGCGCCCAGGTCAGCCTTTCATTTTTCCTGGCCGTGCGGGCGGAACTCGCCCAGGCACGTAGCCTGAGCGAGGAACTGATCGCGGGATTGGCGCCGCAGGGCGCCGATACCTACGCGGTGATGGCATGGACCAGCATCATGGGGAGTCTCGTGCAGCAGGGCGACTGGGTCGCTGCCGAGCCAGCGTATCAACGCGCGCACCGCGCTTACGACGAAGCCCAGCATCCTGAACACGCGTCCCTGATGGGCGCCAACTTCGGCGTGCTGGCCACCGCGTGGTCGGCGCATGCATTGTGGTTCAGGGGGCTTGCCGATCAGGCCCTTCAGCGCGGACACGAGGCGCTGGCGCTGGCGAACCGTGTTGCGCACCCGTTCTCCCAGGCGCTTGCGCTGTCCTATCTGGCAACACAGTACGCGCTGCGGCATGAGCCTGGCCCGACCCTTCACTATGCCCGTCAGGCACACGAGATCGCCGGGCAGTACCACGTCGGCTATTACCTCGCGTGGTCCGGGGTGCTGAGCGCGTGGGCGAACGCCAGGCAGTCGCCCTGCGCCGACGCGGTGGCGGCGATGCAGGCGGCGATCGACGGGTTTCATGCGACGGGCGCGCGACTGCGTCTGCCGCTGTATCTCGCCATGCTGGCCGAGTGCCTGGGCGATGTTGGCGAGACCGCGGGCGCGCTGGCGGCTTTGGATCAGGCGTTCGCATGTGCCGAGCGTACTGGAGAGCACTGGGTCGATGCCGAGTTGTATCGGCTGCGCGGTGAATTGCTGCGACGCAGCGGCGCCGATGTCGACGAGGTCGAGTCATCGCTGGCCAGGGCGATCGAGATCGCCACCACCCAGCGCGCGCTGCCGCTTGCGCTGCGCGCCACCCTGTCATGGACAGCGTTGCACGCCGCCCAGGCGCGTGACAACCCGCTTCATGAGGTCGAGGCGACGCTTTCGCGATTCAGCGAGGGCTTTGATCAGCCCGACATCATTCGGGCGCAGGCGTTACTCGCCCGTTAGCTTCCACGCGACCGCCGCACGATTGCCGCGCACGGTCGGGAGGAGGGGGCCCCAATTTCTCCCAATTAACGGCTCACCTAACGCTTTCGAAACGCCGAGGTTACTAAAACTCCTGCATACCAACCGGACACGTACCGCAAAGGGTCGGTCAGGGTCCCGACATGAACAGACAGGAGGCAACCATGCAAGTTTCGTTGAGCGAATCCGTCGCCACCGCACTCAAGGCGCATTTTCGGGGGCAACTGATTGCGCCGGGCGACGTTGCCTACGACCAGGCGCGCGCCGTGTACAACGGCATGATCGACAAGCGTCCGGCTCTCATCGCACGCTGCGCCGATGTGGCGGACGTGGTCGCGGTGGTGAACGCCACGCGAGACAGCGGGATGCTCCTGGCCGTACGGGGCGGCGCCCACAATGGTGCCGGGCTCGGCACATGCGACGGGGGGATCGTCATCGACCTTTCGCCCATGAAGGGCGTGTTTGTCGACCCGGGTCGCAAGACGTTGCGGGTGGGCGGGGGCTGCACCTGGGGCGACGTGGATCACGCCGCGAGCGCCTACGGGCTGGCGACGCCGAGCGGCTTCATCTCGACCACCGGGGTGGGCGGACTCACGCTTGGCGGCGGCATCGGCTACCTTAGCCGCGCCTACGGCCTGACGATCGACAATCTGCTCAGCGCAGAGGTCGTGCTGGCCGACGGGCGCATTGTCACCGCGAGCGACGAAGAGAACGCCGACCTGTTCTGGGCGCTGCGCGGCGGCGGCGGCAATTTCGGCGTGGTGACGACGTTCGAATTGAAGGCTCATCCCGTTGCCACGGTCTATGGCGGCCCGATGCTGTGGCCGATGGGCCAGGCCCGCGAGCTGATGAAATGGTGGCGCGACTTCATCCTGAGCGCGCCCGAACATATCAACGGCTGGTTCGGTTTCGTCACCGTGCCGCCCGCGCCGCCCTTCCCGGAGGAAGTGCACCTGCAGAAGATGTGCGCGGTGGTGTGGTGCTATACCGGCCCGCGCGATGAGGCCGACACACATTTTCGTCCGATTCGCGAGGCCATGCCGCCAGCGGTGGACTTCGCCGGTCCCATCCCCTGGCCCGTTTTGCAGAGCCTGTTCGACGGACTGTATCCGGCGGGCCTGCAGTGGTACTGGAAGGCCGATTTTGTCAGCGACCTCAGCGACAAGGCCATCGATCTGCACATCAAGTACGGGCAGCAGCTGCCGTCGATGCACTCGACCATGCACCTGTATCCGATCAACGGCGCAGCGCATCGCGCCGGATGCGACGAAACGGCGTTCAGCTACCGCGATGCCAACTTCGCCAGCGTGATTGTCGGTGTGGATCCCGACCCCGCCAACAACGATCGCATCGTGCAGTGGGCGAAGGACTACTGGCTCGCCCTGCATGCGCACTCTGCTGGCGGTGGCTACATCAACATGATGATGGACGAGGGCAATGACAACGTGCGGGCCTCCTATCGCGACAACTATGCGCGACTGGCGCAGATCAAGCGCAAATACGATCCGGCCAACCTGTTCCGCGTGAATCAGAACATCACGCCCGCTTGACGCCACACGCTTGGTGACATCAGCGACGTAGCGACATTGGGGACATCGGTAACAACCGCGACAGGGCACACAGCGCCCCGTTGTGTGTGACGCAAGGAGAGTCATGAGCAACCCGGCACGCGTGCCGCGGTAAGGAATGCTGGGACGGCTGCACTGATACAGGGGCTCTTGCCCGCGCATCCGTACCCGACCAGGAGTCCTGCGCGGTG
>NZ_JBYOJV010000033.1:0-46650 GCF_057798835.1 Cupriavidus sp. 291-E7 | reverse complement strand
GGTATTCCCCCCGTAAAGTAAGCGTCGCGGGAAGTAGAATTTTCTATCAGCGGTACCTTAGGAAATTTGCATGAAGACCTCCCGATTCACGGACAGCCAGATCATCGCCATCTTGAAGCAGGCCGAAGCCGGCACACCGGTTCCGGAGCTATGCCGGGAGCACGGCATGAGCAACGCTAGCTTTTACAAATGGCGGGCCAAATATGGCGGCATGGATGCGGCGCTGATGACACGGATGAAGGAATTGGAAGCCGAGAACGCCCGCCTCAAGAAGATGTATGCCGAGGAACGCCTGAAGGCCGATGTCCTGAAGGAAGCCATCGAAAAAAAGTGGTAAGGCCATCTCACCGACGTGAGATGGCCATGCGTGCCGTGCGAGAACGCGCCCTGACGGTCAAGACGGCCTGCGCTGCCTTTGGCGTGAGCGAGACGTGCTATCGGTATCAGGCCAAGAGCTCGACGGAGAATGACGTCATCGCCGATTGGCTGGTCAAGCTGACCCACAACCAGCGCAACTGGGGGTTCGGTCTGTGCTTCCTGTACCTGCGCAACGTCAAAGGCTTTGGCTGGAATCACAAACGCGTCTATCGTATCTACCGGCAGTTGGAGTTGAACCTGCGCATCAAGCCCCGCAAGCGGCTGGTGCGTGAGCAGCCCGAACCGTTGGCGGTGCCATTGACGTTGAATGAAAGCTGGTCGATGGACTTCATGCACGACCAGTTGGCCGACGGCCGCAGCATTCGGCTGTTCAATGTCATCGACGACTTCAACCGGGAAGGCCTGTGCATCGACGTGGACTTCTCGCTGCCATCACCGCGAGTGATCCGCGCTCTGGATCAGGTCATCGAGTGGCGAGGGCCGCCGCAGGCGATTCGGTGTGACAACGGCCCGGAGTATGTCAGCGAAGCATTGAAGAACTGGGCCCGCAAGCGGGGAATCAGGTTGCAGTTCATCCAGCCAGGCAAGCCTCAACAGAACGCCTATATCGAGCGGTACAACCGGACTGTGCGGTATGACTGGCTGGCGCATTACCTGTTCGAGACCGTCGCCGAAGTCCAGGACTACGCGACAAAATGGCTATGGTCTTACAATCACGAACGCCCCAATATGGCGCTCGGTGGCATTACCCCGAAACAACGATCGGCCATCATGGCCTAGCCTCTACTTCCAGCGACCGCTAGAAATGGGGGGAATACCCAGTTCTTTGGCAGCCCCAATCTGGTCGATTACCTGTCCCGTGCCGGTCTGCCCCAGTGGACCCATAGCTTCAACGTCTAAATCAGCGAGTTACGAAATGGCTAAGAACCCCCCTATTGGCGACAACGCTCGACGTGGCGCGGTACGTGACCGGTCGCAAGTCTACAATCCTGTCACCCAGAACTGGACGAAGCGCGATTCGGATACCGGCCGGTTCATGGATCAGAAAAAGGACGGTGATCCGTTCAAAGGAGTTCGAAAAGAACCTCAGAAATGACGGCGGTCGAGCCTTGCGATCCCATCCGCAAAGATTGGGATCGCAACATCTTTCGACAGCTATCCCTAGGGCGGGACCGAGAGCAATTGACACCAGCCCTCGTCCCGCGCCAGCGCAGTCAACGCTGCGCCTGCTGTGCCGACGTCTGTGCCACCCAGCACAGCGTGTTCACCAAGCTCATTTGTTCTGGCGTTTTGCAGCGGATCGACGTCAATTCAGGCGAGGCCACCAGCAATGCTAGGCACTTGGCCCTTGACAGGGCAACGTTCAGACGATTCTTGCTAAACAGGAACTCGATGTTGCGCGGGAGATAGTCTGCGTTGGACGTTGCCATGGAGATGATGACAACCTGCGCTTCCTGCCCCTGAAACTTGTCAACCGTGCCTATTCTGGCGCCAGCCGGCAGACATTGCCGCAGGAGATTGACCTGCATGTTGTAGGGGGCCACCACAAGAATGTTATCCGGCGCAAGTCGGTGCTGCTGCCCCTCCCCGTCCAGAAACTCCTGCTCCAGCAAACTTGCATACAGGTCCCGGATCACGTCGACTTCTTCCTGACTTTCCTGAGCGTTTCCGTCGTGAGTAACCGGAACGAACCTGATGCCAGAAGGCGCAAGGGCTGAGTGCGCTACCTCGTCGAGGATCAGACGTTGGCGCGCCGTCTTCTCGTGCGAAGTCAGTCGACCGTCGTAAATGGCGCCGGAGATGAACTCGCACACATTGGGATGCATTCGATAGGTGGTGTTCAGGAAAATGCCTTGCGCCGCCGGAATGGTCGACAACCCGTCGAGAAGGTACTCAAGTATCGATTGCCCTGAGTTGCCCGGATGCACACCCTTCGTCGGTTGTCCCAATTGCATCTGATCGCCCAACAGGACAATGTTGCGGGCCGAAGTACCCATGCCCACCACGTTGCCGAGCGATACCTGACCGGCCTCATCGACAAACAGATAGTCAAGCTCGCCTTCCAGCTCCTCGCGCGAGAACACCCAGGCGGTGCCGGCAAGCAGTTGCGCACCGCTGCCTGATACCTCCTCATTCTCGAAAACGTCCCTGATTAGTTCGCCTTTTATCCAGCCATCCTCCTGGTCTTTCGAGGACTTCTTGACACCGGAGAATACGAAGCTCTGCTCCGCGGCCGCCGCCTCTACCGCCCGTAGCAGGTTGTTGATCGCATGGTGGCTGTTGGAGGAGACGCCCACGCGCTTGCCGGCCTGTAGGAGCGCAAGGATGACCCGGGAGCCGGTGTAGGTTTTCCCCGCGCCTGGAGGACCTTGAAGAAACAATGTGGTCTCTTGCATGCCCAACACAGCCTCGACCAGCTGCGGCAGGAGGGGGGCTGCCTCGTTGATGAGCGCCCTGCCCTCCGGAATGTTGTGGATCCGGGGCAGACGGCGCCGCAGAAGATCGTCAATTGCGGGAAAGCGACTCGCCGCGTTTGCCTGCGCGTCCTGCAGCGACGCAGCGTAGCGAAATACAGCATCGACAATGACGTCATAGCCCACCGGCCGGTCCGGCCCCAACGCCAGGACATCCGGCGCCTCGCTCTTCGCTCCAAGGGTAAAGGTGAGGCGCCCTTCTCCGTGTAGCACCTGAACGTTTGACAAGCTCCTTGAAGACCGCAAATCCATCGCTTTCGGTCCGCGCAGTTTCGTCTCTTGCGGCGGAAAGCGATAGGTGTACCGGTAGGAAGCCTTGACCTTCTCACGCTCGACGGTCCGGTCCAGTGTTGCACCCCCGATGCATTCGACATCCTCGATCAGCTCTGCCTCGGTCATGTCCATGCGATCGAAGTAGGCCCACCACTCCGGCTTCTGCTCGCGTCGGTGGTAGTCAAGGAGCTGATACGCCAGCAATCGATGCTGATCCTGCTCAGTTCTCTCGTCCTCGCGCTCAGGTATTCCGTCACACATCGTCCGCTCAAACTCCTCGAGCCGGACCTCGATGGGCTTCTTCTCGCCGACCTCCACAGTTGGGGATGCTGCACCACTAGCAGACGCCGCCAAGATGGCCCAAGGCAATGTCTCGGGTCGCAGCTGGCAAAGCCATTGATGCAACTTAAAGGTAGACAGGACGTCATCGCGGTTGTAGTCCGCGATCTCCTGGAGCAGTTTGAGCTCCTTTGTCTCCTTCCATTTTTCATAGTAGAGAATGCTGGCGCCAGCATTCGTCACGTCACCTACCCGCTGGCCCAGATAGAACTTCTCCACGTACTTGATAGAGTAGCTGGGTTCGGAGATCAGCAACGCTTCGCGCACAACCTTGTAGAGATCGACGAGCTTGCCCCTTCGCAGCAGACCATCGACCTCGGCTTCGCGGGTGCCATGCATCGACATCAGCTTCTTCAGGGCCGTCGCCTCATAAGCTGCGTAGTGATAGATATGTGCGCCAGGGTACTTCCGCAGCCGTTCATAGACGAAATCGATGAAACGCTCGAAAGCCAGCCTTTCCTCCGCTCGTGTATGCGCCCAGAATGGAACGAACTCTTCGACCCCATCATCGACGATATACAGCCCGAACAGATACTCGAGACCGCCTTCCTCCAATGGATCGCCTTCCATGTCGAAGTACATGTCCCCAGCACTCGGCATCGGTAACCGCTCAAAGCCACGCAGTCCCTGGTCTACCTTGGGAAGCAATTCGAAGTGTATGCCACCCTCGTTGCGAGCCTTGAGTTGAAGTGCTGCCTGCGCTCGCAGGCGCTCGAGCGTCTTTGGTGCCAGCTTGGGGATCAACACTTGTGCCGGCATCACGGCGAGTTCGGCGAGCGTAGTAACGCCGCTCTCCGAGAGCTTCTTGATTTGTGCCTTCGAGATATTGGCGACGTACGACAGATGGTCATCATCGGACCGCCTACCATCGCACAGATTGATCCACTCACACTGCGAGCATTTTTCGCACGGATCCGGATACGTATTGACCGCCTCACCTTCCGCGATGCGGCGCTCGAAGCGAGCCAGCACATCCCGAAAATACATGAAATAGTCAGCCACACGAAAAGTGACCACATGCCCGCTGCCGAGGACTACCTGCATCGACTGCGGCATAGTTCCCTGTTCTCGGCTTAGGAGCCAGGAATAGAAGCAGAGCTGGATGATGAATTTCCCGCGAGCGGAACGGGCTAGCTTCGTATCCTGAACTTCATAGCTGTACGCGCCAAGCTGCGAAGGCGAATCGACCCTCACGAGAAAGTCTGCGTAGCCCAGGTACTGATCATGCAAAAATGCGGCCTGAAAGATAACGTCCACGCCCTCTTGCACGGCTTTGCGGGTCGCGGCCACCCGCGCTTCCACCGAATCACCCTCCGCATTGACATCAACCCACGACCGGCCCTGGGTGAGTTTCTCAAAATAGGCCTTCTCGTGCGCGAGCCCCTTGTCCTGAATCAACTTCAACTGCGGATCTTCGGGCGCCTTTTCGAGAGGTGTCTCGAGATTCTGAAGGCCAAGTGTCGTGCTGTGTTCGCATTCGAGAAAGGATACGATGTCTGACGCGGAGAACAAGTACGACCCATTTTTCTTTTGCATGCTGTGCCTCAATGTCACACCAGCGGACCACAGCCGCCGAAACACAAGCTCGTCGGAGGCCCGCCGTGCTCAGGGAAGGGATATACCTCGGATACGCTGATAAAGGTCGACAGCGTACGAATCCGTCATACCGGAGACGAAATCGGTCACGCGAATCAGACGCTCATACTCCGACATCGTGTCAAATGGCGCATTGCCTCCTGGCATCAGACTGAGCAGCGTGCGGGCCCGTGAAGGCGGCTTCTTCGGATTCTTCGCCTTGTTTTCAACCGCGCCCACAAACGCCGACAGAAGACCGCTGATGACCTCAAAGCCGCACGCTTCCACCTCGACGACCGGCTTGGCGCAATACACCTGACGTACCGCTACTTCCTTGAACCGCTGAAAATGGTCGGCATGTTTGATTCGTTTGGTCAGTTCTTCATCAAACGCGCCGTTCATTAGTCCGTCATAGTTCTGATTGAACGCCGCAACCGTCGCGTGGATGAGCGCGTTCACCGTCACAGCCCGGAAGTACTCGGCCCGGCGTTCGTCGTCCCCCAACCGGTCGGCGCGTTCAAGGCTTCTGTCATTCAACCAAGGCATATGGAGATCGCGGAGTTCATCGAAACTGACCACCCCCGCGCGGAAGCCATCTTCGATATCCATGATGTGATAGCAGATATCGTCTGCGGCCTCGACAAGGAATGCCAGTGGGTGCCTGTGCCAAGCGAGCCCGTCACCGGACTTCCTTATGAGGCCTAGCTCACCCGCCAGTTCCTCGAACAGCGCCCTCTCGGTTTGCATGAAACCGAACTTCGCACCGGATTTTCCCTGAGCCTGGCTGTCTTCTACGTAGGACTCACGCGGATACTTCGTAAACGAGCCCAGTACTGCGCTCGTCAATTGCATTCCGCCCTTCTGGTCAGGAAACTGCAGCGTCGCCACCGTACGAAACCCTTGCGCGTTACCTTCGAACTTCTGCAGATCGCGAAGCTGAGACCCTGGCGTCAATGGGCCTGCATAGTTGGCCCCTTCCCGGCCCGACTCAAACCATTCTTGGATCGCATCTTCGCCTGAGTGTCCAAAGGGCGGATTGCCAATATCGTGCGCAAGGCAGGCAACGGCGACTACGCTCCCCACGTCCTGGGCCACTACGGAAGCGGCCAAATGCTTGTCGCGTTCGAGGATTGTTTCCGTCACCATCATGCCAAGCGATCGCCCGACACTGGCAACCTCGAGGCTGTGCGTCAGTCTCGTTCGAATGTAGTCACTCTTGGCAAGTGGAAAAACTTGGGTCTTGTCCTGAAGTCTGCGAAAGGCAGAGGAAAAGATGACCCGATCGTAATCCCTTGTGAACTCCGTCCGAGGCAATGGCTCATTGCCTGCAGCCTCCATCCCCCTACCGAGGCGCTTCACAGATAAGAGTTTTGGCCACTCCATTTCTTCCTCCAATCAAGACTACTCCGCAGCATTTGCCCTCGGTCTGCTGTTTCGAACGCCGGGCGTGAATAACGGCAAGGCTGATGAACGATTAATTCCCATGGTATCGCGCATACTTATCCCCGCGCCCCCTCCGAACGGGGGGCGCCCGAATCACAAATACAGGAACAAATTGAACCCGATCGCAATCCCAATCTCTGACACAGAAAGTTCACTGTTTCCCAGGTTGTCACAATGCGGCTTTCAGCGCATTGAAGTCTTGCCACTCGAAGCTAGTTTGCGGGATAAGAGCGTCTTGGTGGCATTGGCCCGGGTACAGACCTTTCGGACCTCGCGCCGCAAATATTTGCACCTTATGGGCGATGATCTACTGAACCGGCTCGACTAGCTCCCGGTCAAGCGGGCAAAAAGCCATGTTTCCGATGGCCGGAGAAGTCGCCTGGTCCATCGCAGGTACTTTGAGTTGTGCGTGTTCAATCAGGTCATGCGTGACCTGAGCTCGGGCATTATTTACGTGGAGGGCAGTGACCGCTTGACTTCTTACCAACCGAACACGCCGAGGCCTCGCGCGCCAATTTCCCATAGGGCGCCCTCTACCCTCTATAACGACCATGGCGCTATGGGCTCCTCAAAAATTTCGCTCGCATCCTACAGCTACCCGCGAAAGATGCACGGCCCGTACTTGAGGATGACGTGGCGTACTGCAAGGAGCATCACTTCGATTTGGAAATGCGGCTCGCCCATATGTTGCCTGATGCCGCACTACGCGCCTACCGTGTTTCCGTGTCGCGGAAGGACGGTGCTATTGAGGAATGGCACGCCCGGGCACATCTGGTTTTGGACTATATTTGCGGCATGACTGACAGCTTCGCACTGAAGACCTTCCAGTTGCTGTCGGGAATCCGCGTAGGCGACGGACAGCGATGAATTTTGACACGCATCCGCTGGTGGTGCTAGAACGCTTGAAACAGCAGTATGGGGACTCGGCGCTCTGCACCTTTGGCGTGTACGAATACGAGCCGCAGAGGCTCGCGGATAAGCGCCGGACATTCAACGTGCCGATAGCCGAGGTAACGCGCCCTTGGGTGCAGTCTACCCTTGACGGGTTGCCGGCGGGTATGGAACTGGCCTCGCATTCCAGCATCGTCCTCGATGGGGAGACCTTTCACATTCCAATGGTCGATTTTGCGACCCAAAGCCGCGCCCAGTTGGCCAAGCTGAACGAGTACCTCGGCCAGAAGATAACTGACTGTGTGTTGTGGTTTGACAGTGGTCGCTCATTCCATGGCTATGGAGCAACCCTCATTTCGGCGACCGAGTGGCGGGAGTTGATGGGACGACTGCTACTCGCCAACAGACCCAACCTTCTTCCGTTGATTGACCCACGATGGGTGGGGCACCGGCTGATTGCTGGCTACTCGGCGCTCCGCTGGAGTTGCAACACGAAGCAATATATTCAGATGCCGCAACTTGTCATGCAGTGACGGCAAGGCGTCCGGTTAGCTATGGTCTAGAGCCTGACGCTCAATCAATGTCTTGGAAGCCTCTAACCCGAGGTCTTCCGCCCAAAAAAGCGTTGCAATAATCACTTTAAATGTGTGCCCGTGCAGGAAATCTGCGTCAAACCGTAACCGTGGGTCAGAGTTCTTGACCACGGGTTGCCGTGGGCAACGACGCGCGAAGACGCTGTTCTTGCCAGTGTCTGTTGCTGGGACCCATCTCGGACCCTCAGGCCCCTGCACGCCAAAGGCTTGCAATAGCTTCGAAAGGAGTGGAGACATTCGAGACTTTGGACGCGAACGCATATCTGCTGACCTTGAGGATGCCGCGCGCATTCACCTATCCCAAACTGGCAATACTTCAGCACTTGCCTAGAAATTCGGGTCCAACAAACCGACTAGGGCGGTTCCTGTAGTCACGCTTATCCGGGGCATACATCACGTATTTTTTTGCCCGTGTCAATCCCACGTAAAACAGTCTCTGAGCTTCAGCAAATTCATCCTCTGTCCTGAGTTGGTAGAACGGAAGACTCCCCTCATTCAGGTCAACCATTGCAACTGCATCAAACTCCTTGCCTTTAGCGGCGTGGAGCGTCAGAAGTTTCACCGCACGTTTTGGTTTGGCAAGAATGCCTATTTCCTCAATGGAGAGCGACTCTGGAGCAATATTATTCTTGCGGACATCGCGCTCCATTTCCGCCACCGATTCCCTAAGCATCTCAACCTCTGGGGCGCGAATGTAGCTCTCGGCCAGGAGCCGGTCGGCAATGCGGGCAACAAGCGAATACAGGAGCTCCATGCCACCGGCAGAATGGTCCCGGACATTGACTGCATCCGCCAGGATTTCGTACACCAACTTCCGACCGTCATAGGTGAAGAGTCGTTGCGGTGTGCGGTTAGATGTCTCCAACACCATATCGTAGAGTGATCGCTCCACGCCAACCAAAGCTTCAAAATCTGGTTCGCACAGGTACCCACAGATCCTCTCCGAGACCGTTGCGAAGAGCCTCTGTCGTCGGTAGGGCCGAGCTCCTGGCCCGAGAACCGGGATGCCTCGGGCTCGGAGCTCTTTTGCGATGGGAATCAATTTAAACCATGAGTTAGCCAGGACTGCTGACTCGCCGAATGGGATACCCAATTCCTCCAGCCGTGGCAGAAAAAAGTCGATTACCGCATGGGTTGGACTTTGGGCAATTACTAGCTCCGTCGAGAGCGCGAGTTCCTTGTATGAACCCTCTGCGGTCATCGGGGGCGTTCTCTGGAAAATGAGGTTGCCATCGGCAATGATTGCAGGGGCGGAACGGAAGTTTGCCGATAGAGCGAACTTACAATGTGCTCCAATGTGTTCGGCAAAGCTTGCTGCAAGAGCCGGTGCGGCGCCCGCGAAGCCGTAAATAGACTGGCAAAGATCTCCGACCAAGAAGAACTTGGTGTGCCCTCGACGGTAAATCTCTTTGAAGATGGCAACCTGCAGGTCGGTTGTGTCCTGGAACTCGTCTACTAGAATCCACGCAAAGCGGGCTGAAAGATGGTCGCAAATTTCCGTGTAAGTCTGGCAGAGCTTCAGAGAACAAGACAATAGGCTCGCGAAGTCGACCTGTCGACGCTCATGCATCAGTCGCCAAAAGTGGGAAGCCTCTCCCGTACTGATGCTGCCCGACAGGATGGGAGGACCGACAATGACCTCTTCTGCATTACGTCGGAGTTGGCTGAATTCATCAATATCTCGCCCAGTAGCGCGTTTCCCAAATGCCGATCGCGTTTCTGCCACAAGCGCTTCGAACTCTTCGCTGTCTTGCGCAATGACCTTGAACCCTTCCCGAAAGAGAGGCAGTCGGTGGGAGTACGGCCGGAAGATGTTGTTGAGACAAAACGAGTGGATCGTCGATATATCCAGGGCCCAAGCATCGCGCACAGCCAACGACCGTCTCACGCGAGTCTCAATCTCATGAACGGCGGCATTTGTGTACGTGATGCAGGCAACTCCTCTTGGCGTCGCTTCGACCTTCTCGAGGCAGCGCCCAAGCTTGGCGGTAATGACTCGGGTCTTTCCTGAGCCGGGACAGGCGGTGAGGAACACCGAGTTCTCGTACTCGACAGCGTCGCGCTGTTCTTTCGTCAGCCTCATGCTTCGGACAACCACTCGACAGCGCCCCGGATATACGGCGGGATGGCGGTTGCGGACGCGATGTTGCGCGCTGCAACTTGCGCGAAGCGCGCCTTGCCGTAGCGCTTCGCGGTGCTGAGTACCTTAGCCCTACATTTCTCGGCAATCTTCTTAGCGTCGTCGCTTCGAGGGTCGAGCGCCGCCCACTCCTGGCGCCAACATCTCAGTTGCCTCGCAACGGTGACCGCTCCAAGCGACGCGGCCGCCAACGCAAACATCTCGAGATTTCCCGGCATCGCGACGGCCCGCTCAAATGTTGTCGCGTTCGCGAATACCCTAACGTACTTGCTTTCGAGTTGAGTAAGATCTGGCGCATCGAAGGGCGCATCCTCCTCGCTGAGGTCTGATTCGGAAGCGTCGGAGGGTGTCAGGTCGCCATCGGCGATGATGGCGCACTTCTTCGGAAGCCCCTGCTTAGAGAACAGCTTTGCGTAAACGTCGAAGTGAACTCCGTAAATCGGCACCACGGTGATTCCCTCCCGGTCCAGATCGCGACTCAGAACCTTCTTCACCAGGGCGGGGATGAGAAGCAGTTCCGCCGGGCCCTCCACCAAAATTACCTTTCTCGCGAAGAGCAACGCCGATTTGGTCGCGTCCAAATAGCGTTCCAAGTCAGCGACATCATCAGCCGAAAGAACGTCGTAGGCGGACGGCACCGATGAGTGAGAGCATCCCGTCCCGACGTTCGTCAATGTTACGAACTTGTTCAGGCCAGCTTGAGCGGTAATGTGCGTGCTATGTGTGGTCAGGATCGACTGGAACGGCAGCGCCTCTAATGCGGCGTAGAGCGAAAGTTGCAGTTGGGGATGAAGATGAGCTTCTGGTTCTTCAAAAAGTATGAGTTGCCCCGCCGAGTTCTCCTGCTGCAGTCTTCGCTTGAAGTACTCGATAAGGATGGCGATGTAGAGCACGTTGTTAACGCCAAGACCATTGGCACCCGGGTCCACATCAGTGACGGCGTCATCCGAGAGAAGGAGTCGGAGCGCCCGGATCACGGATTGAAATGTGGGCTCTGCCAAGCCAACATCAATTGTCATTTCAAACGCGGGGCCCGCGACCTCATTGAACGACGTATCAATGGCACGCGCGAGCTTCTTGATGGTGTCCGACGACGATATCGTGCCGTTCGCCCTCTCTAGCGCGCCGACAAGCGCTTTCTTCTCCACCTCTGTAATGCCAGACGCCTCAATGAGTTTGACGAAGGGAGACAACCGAGGTTGGCGGAGGTCACTCTCCACGTCTCGGAGTGCCGGAAGAAAGACGACCTGGAAAGCCTGGAGATCAGAGAACCGAATCCCAAAACCAACGTCATCGTTCCAGGCTATCTCTGCAAGATCTATGGCGGGATCACCTCCACCCTGCAGTTCCCACTGATAGTCAGAGAGCACCAACTTCCCAAGGGTGGGGTCGCCCACGGAAAAGCGTTCCCGGATGGCAGGTCGCGGCCTGAAACGATAGATCAGGCGAGCGCGATTCGGCTCGACGCTCCAGGCTCCAGCAAGGGCTTCCTCGTTAACCCTCCCTGCGTAATCTGTAATTTCCAGACCAATTAGTACCTCGGCAGGCGTGCCGATATCAAGGGTGGTCGATATGTCTCGCGTTGATAAGCTACGGTACGCCGATGAGAGGTTTGCATCGATGCAGAGACGAATCGCATGAAGGAATGCGGATTTTCCAGTGTTGTTCTCCCCGATGACGCAACTGATATTGTTGTGCAGAGATACATCAAGAAACTGGAAGGTCCTAAAGTTGCGAATTACGACGCGACTGATTTTCACGATGCCCCTCTTTCGGATGTCATGCCGCAATGATAATCCGCACCTGCAAAGATGGCCCGATTCTGCCCTCCAACGCCTGCTCTTTGGCTTCCTATCGAGTTGTGTACAAAGCGTACGCTAGGCGCAGCTGCCCAAAGCCGTGGCCCGCTCCCTTCGTGACTGTCTACGCTGAACTCGGTACTGTTGGCTACCTATCCCTACCTCTTCCGCGGCCGCTCACCTTCCTGAAGAGGCGGTCACTCAAGGCCCCCTGGCTTTCCCCGGCGAAAGTTGTGTTCTATTTTCAGTTTCCCACCGAAGTTGTGTCTTATCCCGGGCGGTCCGACCTGACGAACGAACAGGTTGCCCCAATGCGTCCGCTGAACCGAGATTCCGGCGGATGACCGGCGCAGCCAGCCCAACGGTTATCGGACTTTGGCGGCACGTTGGCAACGCCGACGCCTGTCGAGCGCCTCTGGCGCGCGGCCCGTGTCCCCCGATAGCACACAACTTTAGTTGTATCAGCGTATCGAGTTACGCCCAACGACACGCTGCTATATCGATAACAAACATTATCGATACTAATGTGTTTTCATGGCAAACTAGATGCTAACAATTTGCGCCACACCTCCGAATGGTTCGCTCACGCCCTGCCCCCGACGAAACCCTGTCGTCCGAAAGAGCCGTGCCCCTGCCTGGCGCCGATGCGCTCGCTGCCTTGCGCGCCTGGTACAAGGGAACGCCATCGCGCGCTGCCATCGCCCGCTTTTGGCCCGATGCGTTGACGCCAGGCCGGTCGGCACGCGGCGTGATCGGCGCCCTCCGACGTCAGTTGGCTGAGGCCTCACGTCGACGCCAGCGCGACGACCTAGCTAGGCTCTTCACCTGTGCCGCAGATGGTCGTACCGCGCACGCAACAGCGGTTGCCCGCGCCTTGGAAACGCTGCGTCAACTGGCGCCGGCAACGCCTCAGATCACGGACATGGTCGACGTATGGCTCCCCGCGCGCGCCGCCGCGGCGCTGCAAGCCCACGGGCTGAAGACCCTGGCAGATCTGACCGTGCGCATTCCACGTCGCCGGCGCTGGTGGCTGGCGATCGATGGTTTAGGCCAGCGTAGTGCCCAGGCCATCGAGACATTCTTTGCCGAACATCCCCAGTTGACCGAGCGAGCGCGGGCGCTCGTGACGCGTCCTACAGCCGCAGATGCCGCACGTATCGTGCCGTGGGAACGCATTGCGTTGCCGCTTGCCGTAGACGGCTCACATGGGGTCTTTCGTGCGCCACGGGCGATGTGTTCGCTCACGGCGGACAATGACTACGACGCCATCAATGCCTGGCTCGGGTTGCACGAAGCCGAAGCGACGGCGCGGGCGTATCGCAAGGAGGCCGAGCGATTGCTGCTTTGGGCGATCCTAGAGCGCGGCAAGCCACTGTCGTCGCTGACCGCCGAGGATGCCACGGCCTACCGGTCTTTCTTGCGCGCACCGACGTCTCGATGGGTCGGGCCGGCATGCCCGAGAACGTCACCGGAATGGCGTCCATTCGCCGGCGCGCTCTCGCCGCGTTCAATCGCCTACGCCTTGGGTGTCATTGGTGCGCTTTTCCGCTGGCTGATCGCGCAGCGTTACGTCCTGGCCAACCCCTTCGCCGGGCTGAAAGTGCGCGGTGCCCAGCGTGCCGCGGATCTCGACACGTCCCGCGCTTTCACCGATGGTGAATGGGCGTTGCTTCGTACCCTGGCGGACGGTCTGGAGTGGTCGTACGGCTGGGCGCCGGATGCGGCCACGCGCCTGCGATTTGTGCTCGATTTCGGCTATGCGACCGGACTGCGTGCGGCCGAACTGGTCGGGGTGTCGCTGGGCGGCATCGAGATCGGCGCACGCGGCGAACGCTGGCTGCACTTGGTCGGCAAGGGCGAGCGCCGAGGCAAGGTCGCGCTGCCCTCGCTGGCCAGCCAGGCGCTGGACCAATACCTGGTCTCACGCGGCCTGCCCGTGACGCCGGCGCGCTGGGACCGCCATTGCCCGATCCTGGCACACCTCGAGGACGGCTCGCCGATCAGCACGCCACGCCTGCGCGCCGTGCTGCGGCGCTTCCTCTCGCTTGCCGCCGATTCGATTGAAATGGACCATCCGCCGCTTGCCGAAAAGCTGCGGCGTGCGACCCCTCACTGGCTCCGTCACACGCACGCCACGCATGCACTGGCGCAGGGCGCGTCGCTCACCGCCGTACGCGATAACCTGCGCCATTCGTCCATCACGACCACCTCGCGGTATCTTCACGACGATGACACGCAGCGGGCTGACCAATTGGAGACCGTATTTCGAAGGCGTTAGCGATCGCCCAGCCCCAGCGCCTCTCATGCGAAGTGCGACTGCCGCAGCAACAGGCTGCTCGCACGCGGGTTCCCTATCTCTTAGCGGCAGTTGCTCGATGGATTCCCACGCGGTACGACCGCGTCTATTCCGTGAATGCGATCAGGCACTCATATTTCGTGCAAGACGCCGCTTTCGGGCCGACACGACCATTGGATGCGCTTCAAAATTGGCCAGCAAGTTCGCCTTGGACTTATCTGTCAGCGACGACGCTTCAATCATCGCAGGCCACGCCTTGAGCGCCGCGTTGACGGTCTCCTGGATAGCTGCCGCGGCGGGCTTTTCGACAATATCCAGAATCCGGCAGAAGCTGCGCACAATGTTTGGGCCGAGGCGTTGCTTCGTCTGGCGCCGATCGTCATCGTTGCTCGAGTCTTCGAGCAAATCTGGCGGAACAATGTAAAGCGCATGACCGCTTCGCTTTGAGTACGCGCTGTACCCGACAATGTCGTAGGCCGGCGAAAGCTCGGCGGTCTTACCGTCCCGATAGATCACCCCAATGTTCTTCAGATGCATATCGGGATTCCCCAGAAGTTCGTTCACGGTGATGCGCCGCAGGAGTTCATGAATGGCTGACTCCCCCAGAGACGGCTCGCTCATCATCACTGCGGCGATCTCGAGATAGCTCCCTTCGTACTTCCGTTCTGGTTGTACACCGAGAATCTGGCCAAAATCCTCAACGTGAAAACGCCCATTTGGTGATCGGTCAAAGCGCGTGACGACCAGAAAATTCGTCTTCTTCGTCGCCTCATCCCCGAGGTCATAGCCATGCTCCACCGCCAATAGCTCAAGGGGAGCCAGTTTTGCCTCGCAAACGCTCACTCCCGCCGCCTGAGCGAGACGCAGCGACAGATCTTCCAGCTCCGGAAGCTGAGGATTTCCCACGACGGGAAGCTTTGCAATGATGTGGGTGTCCTGATTCTTGGTGCGGCCAACGTATCGACCGTTCTGCTCCAGGACACCGACTTTGGGCTGAACGCCACTGACCGAGACACCTTCGACCATCGGTTCTTCGATGACCGACATTTCCAAACTGTCGTTGTCTTGCGTCACCAGGTGGGTGACCTCGTTCTTCGACAGTTCGACAGGTGCCGCATAGACGTTACCAGGCAAGTCGCGTCCCGTGGCCGCAAGCATCTCGAAATGGTCGGTCGGTTCGCACCCCCGAATTTCTGCAATGCGATCCCGGAAAACACCTTCCGGCAGCAGTCCTTGGAAGAAGGCGGGAAGCAACCAGCTTTGCGACTTGACGGAGTAGGCACCGTTGAAGACTTCGTCCGTAACACTGGCCCAGACTGCTTTTTGCTCTTCCGGCGTCTCGGCTTCCATCGACAGGGAGAGCGTCGGGGCGGAAGGTCCGAGATTGGCAAACGCGTCGTCGGCAACGAAGCGGATGATCGGTTGGGTGTCCCCGTATTTGAAAAGCAGCCCGACTCGCTGCGTACCCAAGAAAATACCAAGGGTTCTAAGTTTCATCGTTGGGTCTTCTTTTGTGTACCAGCGACATCGGCGGTACTACGTTCACGCTCTTGAGCCTCACGCAGACGGCGCAACGCGCCGCTGACGCGTGTCGGAGCACGAGCGGGCGCTGGCAAGGTGTCAGCGAAAAGTGATGATGCCTCCTTCGGCACGAGCTTTAGCTCGAGCCCGAGGCGGTCGGCGACGGCCAGCAGGGTGGAAACCTTATAGTCTTGCGCGCCAGTAAGCACGTGGTTCAGCGTACGATAGGTGACCCCTGCGTCGCTCGCCAACTTAAGCTTTCCATACTCTCGCTGGGCTTCCCACTGGTAAAGTAGATTGGAGATCTCTTTAACTGACTTCATACATTACTAAAGTATCACTATCGCTCGTCATACTACTTTAGTAGTTGTCAGCTGATGGAGTCAAGGTTTGACGATACCAAAGTATCTTTTCACACAACAATGTTACTTTAGTATCTTATTTTGGCGCTAGACGGGCACCCAATCTTCTGGCGCACTCACTCCCCACCCCCCTTTCTGAAACTTTTCGAGCGGGACCCATCCGCCGTACGGACGGCCGTTTGTTCGTGCATGCCCATTGCAAAGGTAGTCGATGGAGATTCGCCGTTGGCATTGGCCGGCTAGGACTGCCGTTCGCCACGGCGCACTCGTAGAAGCGAAGTGACTCCCATGCAATCGTTCACCGATCAGAACCGGTGGTTAACTCGAACATGCGCCGACTGCGCCGACACATGGCCCGTATTGATGACGGCATCCAGCCCCAGCGACATGGTTGTCGTCTTCGACGCCAACAGGCTCACGCTGGCGCCGGTGGTCAGGAACGACCGCGGCAGGTTCGTGCCCGGGGCCGCAAACGTTGTGCCGTCCAGGCTTTGCACTTGGACAACGCGGCTGCCGCTCAGTACCTCATGCGCGTAACCGCCGATGCTCTACCGGTCCACGCCAGCACCGAATCTGGATGACCAATTTGGGCTGCGGTTCGGACGTTCGATTCAGCGACTTGGACTTCGCTAGGTGGCCGAACACGGTCCGATAGTGAGCCGGCGTCCTCGACCGTCGTTGTTCCAAACTGCATCGGGCTGAGGTCGACCCACTCCGGTCAGACAATCTTCTCCGAACCAGTCGGTCAGCCAATCCGGGTTTTGCGAATTGGAGTGCCAACAAGCGGCCGTTGGCGACCTCACCCGATCGGCCACAAGGCGACACTGAGGTGCCCCATGCGAATGACTGTTATGGGAGCGATAGCGCTCAATGAACGCGCTAGGCTTGCCGTCGTGAAAAATGAGAAACCGTTATGGAGAAGGAGCAGCACCCAGGCGAAACTCCGCTAGCGAGATCGCTTTATTGAAGAAGTGATCCTGATTTGGCATGGCCTAGTATCCGAGATTTGGGCCATATGGACGCGCCCTCAGCTCACAGTAAACCCTCGAGACTTGGCAATGTTCCATCGACAGCAAGCTGCGCGCTTGCAATCTTATCTGTCTTCGCGTTCACGATGTCTGAGTAGGAAGCTAGGTCGGGATGCGTGCAAGGGTCATGCAACTAGAACACATCGACCCGCGCAGTTTGGAATTGCTTGATAGACTTGGGAATGCCTCCAGGCTTGGGGATACGCACGTAGGTTGGGCTGCGGCGACCTTCTATTCCCGTGTCGATTGCGCTCGTCGCTCCGCCTTCGACACGAGAAGATGAGCGATTGGTTCATCGGTGGGTGGCATCGATCGGACTCGACGACTCCGCCTACGGGACGCATTCGATTCGGCGAACGAAGGTCTCTTTGAATAGCGGCGCGTGGTCGAGACAGTCGGCGCCGCGCTTGTCTGATGCTGCTCCCTGCACCCGAGCGCGGCAGATGACGTCATGGCAGGGGCGACCCATGTGTTGACTGATGTGCCTGTGGGTCTGACGGAGAAAGTGCGCACAGATACAGGCCTGCACCGGCTAGAAGCAAGCATGCTGCGCGCGGCGCCGCCTTTAGCCCGCGCGTCAAGATGCTGCGCACAGACGGCTCTCGACCAATCGACCGGAACATCGGCCCCGCTGGAGGCTCACGATGTTTTGGCGGCGTCACGATCCACGCCCAGGCATCCGGCGCACTAAACTATCCGTGCAGCTATACCCTGGCGAACCCCGCTATCGTCTTGACACCCGAATGACCATCAGGACATGAGCACTGGGCTTGTTCGCCCCGGTGCGGTCGCCACACTTCAGGATGTCGCGTTGGCGTCCGCATGCCGGTATCCGGCGTGGTGCGCCCAGCGGGGTCTCATGCCCGCTTTGGCTCAATTTTCTCGAGTACGTGATACAGCTCGTCTTCCTGCGCGCAATGCAGACGGACGAGCGCTTCAAGGGCGTACAAGGAGCGCTGTATATGCCGCACGGCCTCGCTGCCCGGACCATCTATCGGCACCGCGGCGATGGCTTTGTCCAGTCCCGATGTCAGTCGAAATATCTCGCGGTGCATGCCACTCATCGCTGCCATCGGGTCCTCCCCGCCGAGCAACTGCGCGACATCCGGGTAGAGGTGAAGATCGTCCTTGCGTTCGTGCGGCACCAGCACCTCGCTCAGAGACCGGTTCAGCGCGCGCAACTCGGAGCGCGCCGTCTCGCCGCTCAAAGTCGGCAAGGTGTCGGCCACCACGCGAATCCTGTCCATGATTGGCTCCAGCAACGCATGCTCCGCCCTCAGATGGCCCACAACTTCGGGGGCCAACGTCGCTTTTCGCTCCTGGCGCGCGGGTACTGCGGCGCGTAGCGCCATCAGGATGGCCAACACATCGATCGCCTCCTGAAGAATCGCGCCTTCCAGGGGCGGCAACACACCAAGGCCCGCCGCGACCATCGCGCCCAGGGAAAGCACCATGCCCAATACCGCGCTCTGCTCGGCGATCCGCAGCGTGCGACGTGCGATCCGCACCCCGTCAGCCAGATGATCCAGGCGGTCCACCAGCAGCACCACGTCCGCCACCTCCGAAGCCGAGGCCGCGCCGCGAGCGCCCATCGCGACGCCAACATCAGCGGCGGCCAGAGCAGGCGCATCGTTGACACCGTCTCCCACCATAATGACCAGCCCATCCTGCCGGGCGGCCCGAATCCGCTCGAGTTTCTGGGTCGGCGATTGTGTCGCATAGACCTCCTCAACACCTAGCATTGCCCCCAGGGCTTCCGCCAGATCCTGCCGGTCCCCTGTCAGCATGGCCTGTCGCGCAAATCCCTCGCGCCGCAAAAGCCGCAATGCACGAGGGGTCTCAGCCCGTATAGCATCCGCCAGTGCCAGGATGCCAACCAGTTGACCATCGACGGCCACGAACACCGCCGACATGCCGCCCATGCGGATACTCTGGTCTATCGCGCCGGCCCAGAGCGGCAGACTGGCATCACCGACCACATAGGCGCTGGAACCCATCCTGACCAAACGACCGTCGACAATCCCCTCGACACCTGCGCCCGCCTGCTCTTTCACACCTGCTGGCGTGGCAAGCGCCATGCCACGCTCGCGCGCTGTCGTCATCAGCGCATCGGAGATAACATGCGACGATCCCTGACCTAGCGATGCAGCAAGGCCCAGCAGCGTCTCGGTCGACTCGCCCGGCGCGCTAGCCATCTCGGCAAGCCGCGCGGCACCGCGGGTAAGTGTGCCGAGAACAGGATGCTGGCGCGCGCCAGGCGTTCCATCGCGCCGCCGCCCTTCACCAGTACGCCGTGGCTTGCGCAACGCGACAATCCGGACACCACGGCAACCGGTACACCCAGAATCAGCGGACACGGCGTGGCCACGACCAGTACGGCCAGCACGCGCAAGGCGTCTCCGCTCCATAGCCAACTGGCACCCGCGACGGCCAGCGCCACAACGATGAAGAATAAGGCATAACGATCGGCCAGGCGCGTCAGCGGGCTGCGTTCGGCCTGTGCCGCCGCGACCATACGCAGAATTCCGGCAAACGTACTCTCCGACGCCGTGGCACGCGCAACCATTTCCAGCACGGACCCGACGTTCAGCACACCGCTGCAAACGGCTTCCCCAGCAGCCCGCCGCTGGATTGTGGCCTCTCCCGTCAGGGCAGATTCATCAAGATCGCCAGCGCAGGCCAACACACCGTCGACGGGCAGCACCTCGCCATGCCGCACCAGAAGCCGATCGCCTGGGCGAACCTCATTCACGCCCACGGACACCCAGTTGCCTTGTTCCTGTCGGATAGCCTGGCGAGGAGCATGCCGGAGCAATGCGGTCATCTCACGCTGCGCCCGGAACTGCGCGTAGTCTTCCAGCGCACGGCCACTGGCCAGCATCAGCGAGATAACGGCCGCCACGAGGAATTCGCCGAGAGTCAGCGCAACGACCACCGACGCCAGGGCCAGCAGATCCACACCGGTTTCCTTGCGAAACACGGCCTTGGCGCTCGTGACGGTGAGCGCGATGACGTTGGGCAACGTCCCGAGCAGCCAGACGCCGTCGGCGACGGTATCCCCGAACCACGCCCGCGCGACAAATCCACCAGCAAGCGTGACGGCCGAAAACACTGTTCCGGCGCTATTGACCATTCTGGCACCCGACATCCTGATCGTGCCCCCAGTGCATGACAGCTCGCGCCTTCCTCAGCGCACACCATGCCTGGCTCACGCGCTAACAGCGACGGCGGGACGTTTTCCCTCTTCAAGATACATGGTGCGTGCCAACGCGCCAACGATTGTGTCTGCCATCCGCATCATGAGATTAACGCTACGAATCATTCGCATTTCGTCTCACACCTTCGCTGGACTTGCGGATCAACTAGACTGGCCTCCGTGCACATAATCTGAAATAGACCATGCGCTGGCTGCGCGCCGCCAGCCGGCCGTCCGCGAGGGCTGCGCACGGCGTGCTAGTGTGACAACAAGACCGGCGTCGTCATCGTGCGCAGCAGGGTGCGAGTGGCGCCGCCAAGCACGACTTCACGCATTCTCGCGTGACCATACGCGCCCATTACAAGCAGATCCGCATCCGAATCCGCAAGGCGGGACAGCAGCAGTTCGCCTGCCTCGGCATCGTTGTCCAGCATCGACTCCGAAAGGGTTGCATGAATGCCATGATCATGCAGCCACGCGACGGCATACTGGCCTGGCGAGCACCACGGATCTTCCCAACGATCCGGCGCCACGCATTGCACGATCTCGACGGAAGTGGCGCGCGCCAGAATCGGCAGGGCGTCCCGAATGGCACGCGCCGCCTCGCCCCTGCCATTCCACGCCACCACCACCCGCTGCCCTATCGTTGGGAACGACCCCGTGTGCGGCACCACCAGGACCGGCCGTCCGCAGCGCAGGATAATCTCGTCGACCGCCTGGTGATCGCCAGACGCCATCCGGTCGGTGGGATCGGTCTGTCCCAATACGATCAAGTCGGCCAGCCGAGACGCCACAAGAACGGCCGACTGACTGCCCGACTCCGATTCACGCCATTCCGTCGTAATACCTACTCCGGAAGTCGCGCCCTCAAACGCGGTCCTTGCCGCCCTGCACGCCTGATCGTGCCAGGTGTTGAAAGACGCGAGATAGCGATCGCCATCTATCAGGCCCCGAATGTCATTGGGATCGGGCCGGGCGGTAGCGAACAAGCCAATGAGCCGTGCCCCATTGGCCAGAGCCAGTTGCGTGGAAAGGTGCACACGTTGATGCAGGTGTCGGCTGCCATCCAAGTGTACGAGGATCGTGGCGAAGTCCATGACGAAACACTCCTTCCAGGCTCCAGGCCTGCTGCCCGCACTGTATATGCCGGCAACCGCCACCACTTGCGATACGTCAAGCCAACACGTTCAGTGCCCGCAAAGTCTCACACGACGAGGCCCTGCATCCGAGGGCAGCGGGCCATTGATCTTTATCAACGGGACGGGATGCACACCACCTAGCATGACATCGTCTTTCCCAATTTTTCAGGAGACGATGAAATGGCCGAAACAGAGAGCAAATTGCCTGTCACAAAGGACCCACAGGAAATGATGCAGCCCTGGATGCCGCACGCGTGGCACCCGTTGGAAGGACTGCGTCGCGAGGTTGATCGTCTGTTCCAGAACTTCGATCGGGACTTCAAGCTGACCTCGTTCCCCCGGCTGACGCAGGGCCTCGCATCCGCCATGCCCGACATGGGGTTGATGTTCTCGGCTGGTCCCGCCGTCGATTTCGTAGAAACCGACAAAGGCTACGAAATCACGATGGAACTGCCGGGCCTTGATGAGAAGAGCATCGAAGTGAAGTTGTCAAACGGAGGGCTCGTCGTCAAAGGGGAGAAGCGTGTCGAGAGGGAGGAAAAGAACAAGGACTATTTCCTCCATGAGCGCCACTACGGCTCCTTCGAGCGCGCATTCCGCATGCCCGAGGGCGTCGACGTCGAGCAAATTGACGCGGCGTTCAAGAACGGCGTATTGACGGTGACCCTGCCGAAGACGGCCGAAGCCCAGAAGCCGGAGAAGAAGATCGCAATCAAGTCCGTATAACGCTTCTTGTTCGGGCCGGGCGCCACTTCTGCCAACGACGCCCGCCTTCTGGTGACAGACAGTTGTTCTGTCCCGGCGCATCGCGCGTCGTTCGTGCTGACGGCGGCGAAAAGCGATTTACCCATGCCGAATAACGGGGGATCCCATGATTAAGCATCAAGCTACCGCAGAACAAATCCGTCGCGAGATACTGCGTCGGCTGCAAGATAATGCCGATCTCGGGGAGACATGCTGGGGATGCCAGATTCCTCTTCCCAAGCGGACAATGACGGCCGGACAAGCCTGCAACTGGGTGATCGACGCCTTCCCCGGAGTCAATGCGCCCTGCCTTGCACTGGTCGAGGCCGTCACGCGCGAAGTAATGCGGGAATACGATCTCGAATAGCGGAAATCAGTCCAAAACCGTTTCTATTTGCTTTCCAACGCCCCCTTGCATACGCGGGCAGCCGTGCATATAACGAGTTGCACCGGAATTCCGACTGGAGGCGCACCGTGGCATCTGTCGGCTTGGCGTGGCAAGGGGCCGCCAACTTCAGTGACATCGAGATCGATCACAGATATCGATTGCTGGTCGAAGCCGTCAGTGATTAAGCGATTTTCATGCTCGACGCCAGCGGACATGTGACGAGTTGGAACCTCGGCGCCCAAAGAATCAAGGGATTTACCCCCGACGAGATCATCGGCCGACATTTCTCGGTCTTCTATTCGAAGGAAGACCTGGTTGCTGGAAAACCGGAGCAGTTGCTGCGCACCGCGGCAACCACGGGACGCGCACAGGACGAGGGGTGGCGCATTCGAAAGGATGGCAGCCAGTTTTGGGCCGACGTTACCATCACCGCCGTGCACAAGGACGACGGGACACTTCTGGGCTACGCCAAGATCACGCAGGACCTCACTGCCCGGCGCAGGCTATCGGATTTGGAAGGCTCCGCTTCCACCGCGGCATTAGTGCAACACGCCAGGGAGAACGAGCAAAAGCGAATCGCCCGGGAACTCCATGACGACCTGAGTCAGCAAATCGTTGCCATGCAAATGACGCTATCGCTGCTCAAGGCCGACATGTCATCGGCTAGTACCAACCGCGCCGGCGCCGCTCATGCCGAAACGCTCGACGAGATCAACCATCGGCTTGAAAACATGGCTTCCGCCGTGCGCCGGATCGCGGCGAATCTGCGTCCCGCCCTCCTCGACGATCTCGGTCTGGATGCGGCAATCGAGTGGATCGCGCAGGAGGTGGAGCATCACCACGGTCTACGGGTGCAATGCCAAATCGACGAGACGATCGGAACGGTGGACGAGCGGGCCGCCATCACCCTTTACCGGGTCGCGCAGGAAGCCCTGACCAATACCGTGAAACATGCGCACGCGGGCCACGTGGTTGTAGACCTTTCCACGAATGCCCAAGGCTACCAGCTCAGAATCCAGGATGACGGTGTAGGCTTCGCGCCGGAAGTGGCGCCGAGGCAAGACGCGTTCGGTTTGCTCGGAATGCGAGAACGTATTCTGCAACGCGGCGGCAGCCTCCAGATCGACAGCCACCCTGGCGCGGGGGTCTGCATCGTCGCCAGCCTGCCATTCTCCGCTCCGGAGGAAGCCGTACCGGCACGCTAGGTTTCAGTCGTGTTGACCTCCGTGGGAGGTACCGCCACGGCGGGCACAGGTGGTCCACCCGAACACGCGGTAGAGCGGACAAAAGCCGATGAGTCCCGTCAGTAGCGGGACAAGGCCAACCCAACCCCACGGGCCAATGATTCCACCCAGGGCGAATACGACCAGCGCGATGCCAACCGCCAGGCGCAGGGCGCGATCCACGTTGCCTTCGTTTCGTTCCATGACGTCTCCGTGACCACTACACAATCTTCACACCAGACGTGGCGCGAAGCTCGATCTTGAAAAGATGACTTACAGCGCCGCGCGTCAGATCGATTCGGCGCAATCGCCGTTGCGGAGAAAGGCAAGCAAGATGCCGTGGCGACATGCCTTTGCCTGCCCGATCGCGCCCGTCGATGCACGCCTACTTGCTCTGTCCTTCCGAATACGGATCGAACTTCCCGGATCTCGCCACGTCATCCGGTTGCGGGCGCTCGTCAGGGAATTTCTTCGCGCCGGAAGACGTCGTCTTCTCACGTACGCCGTCAGTGTAGGGATCGAACTTCCCGGAGCGTTGTGTCGATGACTTCTTGGCTTCCTTTGACGGTGCTGCCTTGCCCGTTGCCGCGTGTGCCCCGCCATAAAGATCCCCACCATCGGTGTAGTTCTTCTGCGCATGCACGGCGGATACGGCCAGCGAACCCATGACCACAGCAGCCATCGCACTCAGTGCAAGCTTTCGTTTCATCGCAACTCCTTCACAAGAAAGTCTGTTCCTGCATTCAGCGTAGGAAACCTGACTGCCGGGACCTTGACGCATATCAAGCGAGGAGAATCCGAGAAACCTAGCCTTGAGTTGGGAAGACTTGCATCCCAATGATCCCAACTACCGGTCACGCGCCATGAACGACATTGCTGTGCTTTTCTACTCTCGTAGCGGTACCACGCGACTGGCTGCCCAAATGCTCGCCGATCGTCTGGACTGCCCCCTATTTGAAGTCGAGGACACAGTCAGTCGCGCTGGCTTCCGGGGTGACCTCCGATGCGTCATCGACAACCTTCTGCGTCGGCACGTGCCCTATCGCTACGCCGGCCCACCCTTGTCCGAGTACGCAAACCTGGTCTTTATGGCGCCCGTCTGGGTCGGTCATCTCGCCGCACCAATGCGCAGCTTCCTGAGGGATCAGCGCCCGTTCAGGCGTGGCGTGGCGGCCGCCGCCGTCATGGCCGCGCGCGGCGGGTTCCGCGCTGCCGAGGAGATTGCCGAGGCACTGGGTCGTACTCCGCACCCCGTGATGGTGTTGTTGCAGCGTGATGTCATCAGCGGCGACGCACGCCCCGACATCGACGCGTTTGCAACGGCGCTGATTTCCCAGCCGACAACCGATCCCGGCGCCTCTCCGCGCCCCGCATGGCTGTCGCCGAACGAAGCCTAGCCTGCATGCCAGCGCGGGCGGGCCGGCAGTACTGAGCAAGCTGCTGCCTTCCCGTCGCCGATGGGCTGATTTGTGCCACGTCAAGGGCCAGATGCCAGGGTCTTCTAGATTGCAGCATGCAGGGCCATCCTTCGATGGCCAGCATGACCGAGGCAGGAGGATGGAATGAAAACTGACATGGAACTCAAGCAGCTTATCGATGAGGAGCTCGACTGGGATCCCCGCGTAGCTGCCGCCGGTATCGGTGTCGAAGTGCACCAGGGAGTCGTGACCCTCTCCGGCCACGTTGGTACGTACTCGGAAAAGATTGCTGCGGAAACCGCCGCCGAGCGCATAAGCGGTGTCAAAGGTGTTGTGGTCAAACTTGAGGTGACGCCGAAGTCGACGCTGGGCGACGAAGCTGTCGCGCTGGCCGCGCGTAATGCGTTGCAATGGTATGTGCATGTGCCGGCCGACAATCTGCACGTGGAAATCGAAAAGGGCTGGATTACGCTCCGTGGCACCGTCCAATGGGGCTTTCAGCGCCGTGCGGCGGAAAACGCGGTCAGCCATATCCGCGGCGTGGTTGGTGTATCGAACCTGATCCGTGTCGTGCCGAAGATCGTGCCCGAGGCAATTGAAGGAAAGATCGAATCCGCGCTTCGGCGTCATGCGGAACGTGAAGCCCATCACATCTCCATCAAGGCAAACGCCGGCGTCGTCACGCTGGAAGGAACCGTCGACTCGCTGGCCGAGCGCCGAGCCGCCGCCGGCGCCGCATGGTCCGCACCGGGCGTTTCCGATGTCGTCAACAATCTCCGCATACGATAGCCGACAGCCGACATGGCTTACGTCAATACCCCCCTCGAAGACCGAATGCGCGCGTGTGCCTGCCTATTCTGGTTTGAGTCCTATCTTGGCGCGCCCGAGTTTCCCGCTTCCGATGGATTGATTCCATTGGATCCGATGCTGCGTCAGCGATACATCGACCATCAGGATCGCTGCCACAGCCGGTGGCTCCAGCACGCGCGCAGCCTTGGGGGAAACGTCAAGGCATTCGAGGCCGCCTGCATCGCCGTGCGCGCGTCGTGGTTCGGCCAGTGCGACATACTGATGCGGATTCGCGGATTGGCAAGCGCCATCTCCGAGCCACAGCAGACGGAACACCCTGCTGGGCCGCCACGGGCTACAGCCCGGTCATGAGTCGATCAACATCGATACCACACGAGATTCTCCGCCAGCGACACCAGTCACGCCACTAGCGTGACTGGTGCAAGAACTGGTCTGGCGCGGTCCAGATAGATCGGTCTCATTTGCAGCAGCAAACCGACGGTCATCGCGAGGCTTCCGCTATCGCCTCGCCGGGAGCAATCTCATGCGTGCGCGGCTCCTCCCTGACCAGAAGCACCGGCACGGCGGAGGCTCGCGCCAATGATTCGGCAACGCTCCCTAGAAATACGCGCTTCAGTCCGTGACGCCCGTGGGTGCCCACCACCACTACGTCGGCGTGGGATGTGTTGATCTGCTCCAGGATCTGCCCGGCGACATCACCCAGACAGATGATGTTATCGATCAATGTCGTCGTGCACTTTACGCCGGCCTGCTCGGCCGCCCCTGCAGCGTCGCGCAAGAGATTCTTACCGTACTCCAACAGTTCCGGAATGATATCCGCCCGGATACCGTAACCGCTGTCGTACTGCAAGAACGAATAGTCAATTACGTGCACGACTTCCAGTTGCGCGCGGCATGCCGCCGCGAGCCGGATCGCCTCAGTCAGCGCACGCATGGCGCAGGCGCCGCCGTCAACAGCGACAAGAACATGGTGATACATCGACCGTCTCCCAATCCATTCGCCCGACAAGCTTTCCATCAGATGCAGCGCGTCCTAGGTGGTGCCGCACCATCGCTGGCAACGGCATCAACGAAGGTGATGGAGGTTTGCGTCGAATTCCGCTGATGTCTGCGTGCAATAGCGGCGCATGCCCGGCAGACCACGGGCTTGTAAAGCAGTGCCCGGCAGGCCCGGATGTTGGCGGGCTACGTCCTCGGCGACACTCAGCGCCAATACCTGTGGAGCACATCTTGCTGCTCCTTCGTCAGCACCGCCTCCATGCGCTTGTGTGCATCGACTGTCGAGTCATACATTTGGCTGCGCAGCTTGCCGATGGTCTTGTAGGCGTCGTCGATGGCGGCCTCGTCCGGCTTTTGCGCGCCGTAGAGGTCGCGCAGCCGCGCCTGCTGGTCCATCATGGCGCCGACGGTAGTCCAATGCGCCTTGCGCGTGTCGTCGGCGATGCGATTGATCTTCGCGCGTTGTTCGTCAGACAGGTTCATGCCCGGAATGCGCGCCCAGTGCTGCGCACCCATGCCCATCCCGTGGCCCTCACCATAGCCCCCCATCATGCCTGGACCCATCCCTCCCCCCATCATGCCGGGGCCCATACCTCCCCCCATCATGCCGGGCCCCATGCCGTAACGGCCATACATCCCGTAGCCGGGCCCACGCGTGCAGTCGTTCGTGCCGCGCGCTGCGGGAGCAGGCGGCGCCGCCATCGCCACGATGGCAACCGACGTGAGACACAGGCCAACGGCCTGGCGGATGGCGAACTTCGATGTGTAATGCTTGGACATGGCGTCTCCTAGCTTTGGCAATTGCGTTCACCGACTGGCCGCCCGGCGCCGGCGCCCACATAAGGCAGCCCCGCTTCGATGGGCAAGGTCATGTCCCTCGACCACTCGTTCCATGATCCAAGGTAGAGGCGTACGTCCTGTATGCCGGCCTCTTCCAGAGCGACGAAGGTGTTCGACGCACGAGCGCCCTTGAAGCAGAACACGACAACGGGCGTATCGCGGCGAATTCCCACCGTGGCGCATTCGGCCAGGATTTCCTCGGCCGCCTTGAACCGCTGCCCCGTGGCAGACGGCTTCATCATGCGGTACCACTCGATCCAGACGGAATGCGGGATGCGGCCCTTGCGGGGACAGAAGTCCTTGCCGTACGGCGAGGAACTCGCGCCGATCCACTCATCGACATCACGCACGTCGAGCTTCACGATGCGCGGGTCGTCGACAATGCGCTTCATTTCCGCCAGATCCACCAGCAGGCCGGTGTCGTCGTCCGTGGTGGGAAAGGTCGCGCAGGCAGGTGTGAAAACCTCGGTCGTACTCGGCAGGCCGGCCGCACTCCACGCAGCCACCATGCAGGACCTTGATCTTGTCGCGCGGATAACCGAGGTATCGGAGCAGGACGTATCCCCGGCACGATTGACCGAACCCCGTGGCCGTCGCTTGCTCATAGACGACCGCTGTTTCATTGCCTGACAAGCCCGCCTTGCCAAAGGCCGCCGCAAAGGTAGCGCGCAGCGCCCTGAGACCCTCGGGTGTGGTGGTTGCAAGATAGGTGAATATCTCGTGGATGTTCACCGCGCCGGGCAAATGCGCCTCTGCGTAGTGGGCCGCATCTCTCGTATCGATCAGCACGACCGCTTCCGAACGGATTGCTTCGTCCAGTTCGGCGGGCGATATGAGTACGCTGTCACGCATGTTGGTCCCTGTTCAGGTGTGGGGTCGCGACTCGCGGACGGCCGGCATCGTCGTGGCCAGTGCGATGTAGGACTGGCTTGACGGCCAGTGCTTTGCGTAACGACCTGTCAGTTCCGATTCTGGGATAGCAGGCGGACCTGGGGTTGATTTTTGTCAACCCACGTTCGACCTACGTTAGGCCTATGATCAGCACGCTCAAGCGCGCGCCACACGCGATTTCGCCTGTTCGATAAGTTCGAACACCATCATCCCCGCCAGCATGGCCAGGACGAAACCGGCGGCCTTCGGATATCCCGCGCCCAACGCCACCAATGCGGGCCCCGGGCAGAAGCCCGCCAGCCCCCAGCCGATGCCGAAGGTGGCACTGCCGAGGATCAGGCGCCATGTGATCGACGTGCTGGAGGGCCACTGCATCGGCAGTCCGAGCCACGAACGTGCACGGCGCCGGGCGACCAGAAATCCGAGTGCGGCCAGCGAGATCGCACCGATCATGACAAAAGCGAGCGAAGGGTCCCACACGCCGGCAAGGTCCAGGAAGCCCAGGACCTTGGCAGGGTTCGCCATGCCCGACACCATCAGGCCGAGCCCAAATACCAGCCCAGCTACCCACGCAGTGATCACGCCCATCTCAGGCTCCCAGCAAATGACGTTGTACGAAGACGGTCAGGAAGCCGGCTGCCATGAAGGTGAGCGTGCCTGCAATCGACCGTACTGAACCGCGCGAGATTCCGCACACGCCATGCCCGCTGGTACATCCGCTTGCGTATCGCGTGCCGATGCCCACGAGCAAGCCAGCCACCAGTACTTGGGGCCAGCCAGCCTCGATGCTGGCAACCGCAGGATGACCCGCCAGGCGGCCCAGCACCGGTGCGGCGAGCAGCCCCGCAAGGAAGGCAACGCGCCACGCCATGTCACGGCGAGGCACGCCCAGCAATCCGCCCAGGATGCCGCTGATGCCGGCAATGCGGCCGTTGAAGAGAATCAGCACGGCCGCCGCCAAGCCGATAAGAAGCCCGCCGCCGAGCGACAGCGATGGGGTGAAGTGATCAAGATCCAACGTCATGGGTTTTCCGATTCGATATTTCCTCCTGAACCGCGGCACATCGAGAGGCGCGAGCGGTTCCGGCAAGCGCAATCGGCTCGTGTCGACGACGGCCGGCCCAGGCCGCCAAGAATTTGCGGCAGCGTCGAGTTACCGCTGCCCGATGTGCCCGGCACGACCACGAACCGGCTTTACTGCCCGGCATCAGGCATGCCAGGTCATCGGCCGCGCGCGGCTTCACCCTTCACCAGAATGACAGGGCACGGCGCATGAGCGATGACACGGCCCGCCACGGAGCCGACGACGGCATCGAAGAATGCGCCCCGGCCGTGAGTACCCATCACAATCGCCGACGCATCGACGGAGCGTGCAAATTCGACGATGCGTTCTGGCGCGAATCCGGTCAGCGCGTGCTGCTCGAACGACACGCCGCCGAGGTTCAGGATCTCGGCGGCCGAGCGCAATGTCCGGCTGCTTTCGTCCGCGTGCCATGCCGCCAGGTCGGTGGCGCTGATGTATGACTTCACCTCGCCCGACACGGCCGGCATGCAATGGACCAGATGGACGATTAATGGTCCCTTCAGCAATTTTCCGGCGGCCACAAAGTGCGCCGCCGCATCGCTGTACGTTGACCCATCAGCGGCAAGTACGATGGATTGCATCACAGGCTCCTTGAATCGAGGACGGCAACAAACGCTTATGCGCCGCACAGCACTGGGCAGGGCGCTAACGCGACACGGCGATTCCTTAACCGGTGAATCCGCCCCATGCTGACAAGGTAGGCGACGAATCCTCCCGGCATTTGGGTTGGATCAAGGAAACCGCCTGTGTCCTTCGTAGGGTCCGGGGTAGCGGCGTGGTTGCGATCATCGGATCATCGGCGCGCCGGAATGGATGCGCCCGAGACCAGTTTCAATGGACAGCGGGGTCGTCCTTCATCCCGACCAAAGAATGCCGGCGAAGGATGCCTTGTTCGTCGAAAACCAGTACCAGGCTGTACTTGGCGGTCCATGCGGCTTCCCTTCGCCGCATCGGGATATAACCCTGGTTGTTGCGGTCGAGTTGATAGGTCATGACGCGGCCACCTTCCCACACCGCGCTGGGCTCGGCCAGTTTCATGTACACGTCCTCCCGGGTCGTGACGCCGTCCTGCAGGAATGTCAGAAGCTGTGGATCCCCTGGCGGATAGCTCGCGCATGCGGTGAGGATCGCCAACAGGATGACAATGGCACGGCGACCGGCCCAAATCGTTTTCATCGTCAATCACCTCTTTTCAAGACGCCCGGCACGGCACGGACACCGTGCGGCATCGCCGCAATTCTCGTGGCGTTCAAAGTCCCGTCGACACCTGCGGCTACATACCAAATCGAAAATGTCCGCTGTGCAGCAAAATGCTGTGAGCCCCGGTCATCTCGAACAGGCCACGGGCCATCGTCTCGATGGCGCCCTTGTGCTTCTGATAGGCCACGAACAGGTCTTCCGGCCGACACGATCGCGCACCGAAGTGGTCCTCCAGGGCTTCGGCGGTAATGCCATAGCACGCCGGCGCGCCATCGACGCGCGCCTGACACTGAAGGCTGGGGCCTGCCGAGCAGTAGGTCGGCAACATGCCTGAAAACTCGATTGCGCTCATGATGTGTTCGACGATACGTCGCCGTACCTGGAGATGTCACCGTCCCTAAATTAGGCGCTGGCGCGATCGCTGATTTGATTCACCGCAAGGGCGTATGCATCGCGCCACGTCGCGCGTGGGTTGCGCGCCGCCTGTCTGGTGGCGAGCGATATCGACGCCATAATTCGCATCGTTGGCGACAACCCGCCCTGCCCCTTGATCATTGCACGGCAATCGCCTTGCGCTGTGTCAACGGCCACCGCCCATGCGGACATAAAGTGAAATCCAACGCGGCAACGCAATCACACGGCGGAATCGATCATGAGCTTCCTCGGCAATCCTCGCTCCTGGGTCAATGTCATGATCCTTGCCGCCTTCACCGCATCGGCCGGCGCCCAAGCGTCTGCAAGCACGCCCAAGGCCACCTTGCAGCAGGGCGCCACCAGCATTCCGTACCTGTCGGGCGGCATCGGCGCCGACGATGTGGCCCGCATGCGCTCGCTCGCGCCGCAGTTCAACGTGCACCTGCGGTTCCAGGACCGGTCGGATGGCGCGTCGCTTGCGGACGTCAAGGTGCTGCTGCTCAATGCGCGACACGAACGCGTCCTGCGCGTGGTGAGCGAGGGGCCGCTGTTGTATATGCGGGTGCCGCCCGGCCAATACTATCTGGCGGCGGTGTACCAGGGCATCATCCAGGAACGCGCGCTGATCGTTGGCCGAAAGCCAATAGACCTGACCATCTCATTCACGATGAATAGCGAGGAAGCCACCTGGCAGTACTGCAAGCGCCAGGCCGACCTGTGCGAAGGCATCGCCCCTTAAGTGCGCCGCACATCGAAGACGGCGAGACGGCGCATACGGCGAACGAGTTGCGGGCGCGCAATCGGCGCCAAACGCTGGCAGGGCCAGCCGCATGCGCGGCAGCCTCAGCTCAGATGCGGAGCATGAACCGGCGGCCTTCAGACAAGCAGGCCGCCGGCTTCGGTGAAGCGATTAGTGGCGTCGACTGCCCGCCAATGTCGAAATCGCGCCGATAGCGGCGGACAGCACGGCCACCGTGCCGATGCATTGCCAGGGGTGCTCATGCACATAGGCGTCGGTGGCCTCCGTGAACTGGCGCGTACGCTGGCGCGCGCCTTCGCGCAGCACGCCCATGCGCTGGCGAAAGTCTTCCACGCGTCTTTTCATATCGGCATGGGCCACGGCCGAGCGGCCAGAGGCGTCGCTGGCAACGTCGCGCAACAGGGCTTGCGCATCGGCAACCAGAACGTTGAGATCATTGATCAGGGCATCCCGGTAGGCGGGAAGCGTGGCGTGCACGTCGTCGTTCATCTGGCGTCTCCTTTGGGTCATGCATGGTTTGTTTGGCAATGTACTAAGCGTAGGCAACAAGGGTGACCCAGGCTTGGGATAGATCAAGGAACAACGCGTTCGGCATCGCTCCGTGATGGGCCACTGCGCGGGTGTCATGGATCGCCCCGGGCTGCGATGCTAGACGATGAAATCAGACATGGCACTGCTAAGGCCGGTCAGCGATGAACCGGAATGGGGCCCGCTGTCATCGCGCGCGCGATCGGCGAGTCTCCAACGCCGGGGCACCCGTCTACATGTTGGGAAGCCTGGGGTGGGGCATGGCGAGGCCAGTCACTTGGCATCGTCGATGCCGCCATAATTGATCGTTATCAATCAGCTATGGGTTTTCGCGCACTAACGATTTCACAATGGCTATCTTCACTAGGCAAAAGACGAGACACACACAGTTGCCGCTGCCAAGGGGAGACATGCCATGTTGAGTGCCCATGAAATCGCCGCGTTGATGGTGCTGGGATCGCTGGGGTCGTGCCGCGATATCGATCCGCGCGATCTGGCCGCGCTTGCCACCCGCCACTTGATCGACATGGCCAACGCACCAGCCGCGTCTCCCGCGGTGCGCCTTACCCCGTCCGGCTACCAGGTGCTGGGCGCCGTTCACCGCGCCTCGCGGGCGCGGTCGTTGCAGCGGATCGCGTAGCCATTGCGGCGTCGACGAATGCCCGCGCGAGTCAGGCAATCCCGACAGCCGCGCCTGGAAACCTGACGCGCCACATAACGAGCAGCCGCAACCGAGTTCATCGACTCTCATTCATTGCATGTCTTCCCCTGCCGAACGGATCTGGATGCGTTTTTGCGGCGTGGCTTCCTTCTTGGGCAGCACCAGCCGCAGAACGCCGTCGGCGTAGGTGGCATCCACCTTCGATTCGTCGATGTCGGCGTCCAGCGTGAAAGCACGACGCATGGCACCGCTGTAGCGCTCGTGGCGGATCACGCGTTCGCCGTCGCGCTGTTCGGTCGAGCGCTCGACCCTGGCGGCAATCATGACCGTGCCGCGATCGACGTTGATATCAATGTCCTCGCGTTTCACACCGGGCAGCTCGGCGGTTACCGTATAGCTGCCGTCCGACTCGGTCACATCGACCTTGAACACCATGCCGCCGTCGGCCGTGCCGCGGAATGCGCGCAGCATGCCCTGCATCATGTCGCTGATCGGCTCGATGGAAAGTGGGTCGTAATGTCTGAGGCTGGTCATCGTGGACTCCTTCATTCAACTGCCGGCAAATCCGGCTGTCTTCAGCATGGCAGCCCATGACGACCGGCCCTTGCGTTGCGTCAAGCGCTGGGGCGCCCGTTTTTCAGACCAGTAGTTGATGAGACAACACAGTCGCGTCGCGTCCGCAAAAAATGTTCGGTGCCGATCGCAGCCTACGGCGCGGACGATAAGTGCCGCCTGACGCATACATGCACCAGTCATGTGCAGTACATGTGAGCGGATGGGCGCCCGCATCCCGTGCGCCAGTCGCGCGGGCGTTACGCATCTTCTATATTCTGATCAGCAGACCGCTGCCGTCTTAGGAAAAGAAAAATCACGCCCTTCGGCATTAAGCGTCCCTTAAGAGTGGCCCGACATGACCCAAGACACGCCCCTTCGCAGCGATGCGACGCACCTGCCCGCCCAGATCTCGGGCAACGAGGCGTGTCTGGCAGCCATCGTGCGGACTTCAATGGAAGCGATCATCTCGATCAACGAACAGCAGCAGATCGTGCTGTTCAACCCAATGGCCGAGGCGCTGTTCGGGATTGCCGCGCTGGATGCCATCGGCAAGACCCTCGACCTCCTGCTGCCTGAGCGTTTTCGCTCCGCGCACACCCAGCACGTGCGCCGGTTCGGCGTGACCGGAGTCTCGGATCGGCAGATGGGGCTGCAGCGTACGCTCTATGCGCTGCGCCGCGACGGCAGCGAATTTCCCATCGAGGCTTCCATCTCGCAGACGAACGACGGCCACGGGCGCAAGCTATTCACCGTCATGCTGCGCGACATCACCGAGCGTGTGCGCGCGGAGACCGCGCTGCGGCGCTCGCGCGAGGAACTGCAGGCGCTTTCCGATAGCATTCTGGCAAGCCGCGAGGAAGAAAAGCGCCGCGTCGCCCGCGAACTGCATGACGACATCGGGCAACGCCTGAGCGCGCTGAAAATGGACCTTGCCATGCTGGAGGGCGACCTGCGCGAAGCCGGCACGGCGTCGCATTGCCTGAGCCGCGCGGCGGCCATGCATGGCGGCATCGATGCCGCCATCGCCGCGGTCCGGCAGATCTCCGCGGACCTGCGCCCGGCTCTGCTCGACGAACTGGGGCTGGCGGCGGCGCTGGACTGGCTGGCCAAGGATTTCAGCCGCCGCTGCGGCCTGACGATCGACCTGCGCGCCCCCGATCATCTTGACGTAAGCGAACAGGAGGCGACGGCGGTTTTCCGCATCGTGCAGGAGGCACTGAACAACGTCGTGCACCATGCCCAGGCCAATCGCGTGTGGATCGCCCTGGACCAACACGGCGACGAACACGTGCTGCGCGTGCGCGACAACGGAAATGGCTGGGACGGCACGCTACGCGACCGCACGCGCCGTTCTTTCGGACTGCTCGGCATTCGCGAGCGAACCCGGCTGCTGGGCGGAACGCTGGCGCTGACGCACGCGCCGGGGCAAGGTTTCGAGCTATGCCTGCGCTTTCCCATACGTGCCACTGTGGCGGAGTGAGACGATGATACGAGTGGTCATTGCCGACGATCATGCCGTGGTGCGCAACGGCTTGCGCCATATTTTGGAGCGCGAGGACGACGTGGAAGTGGTCGGCGAAGCGGCCAAGGGCTCCGAAGTGCCGCAGGTGTTGCGCGAGACCACACCCGATGTGATCCTGCTGGACCTGTCGATGCCCGGGCGCAGCGGCCTGGAACTGGTGCGGCATGTCCGCACCGAGTATCCGGCCAGCCGGGTTCTGGTGCTGACCATGCATGCCGAGGAGCAGTACGTGGTACGGGCATTCCGGGCTGGCGCGGCCGGATATCTGACCAAGGACAGCGCCGCCAATGACCTCATCGCGGCCCTGCGCAAGGTGGCCTCGGGCGGCACCTATGTCAGCCCCGAGATGGCGGAAAAGCTGGCGCTTGGCGTGCAGGAGCAAATCGATGCGCCGCATGCCAGCCTATCCGACCGCGAGTTGGAGGTGTACCGGCGCATCGTCAACGGCGAATCGCTGACCGAAATCGCCGAAGCCCTGTGCGTCAGCTCGAAGACCGTCAGCACCTACAAAATGCGGCTACTGGAAAAGCTCCAGCTTCGCAGCGACGCCGCCCTGGTGCGCTACGCCATCGAGGCGAACCTGTTTCCCGGCGAATCGCCGCTCTAATATCTTTCATCCCACCTGCCTGCGACGGCCGGCCGCCACACTGCTGGCCTCCGCGCGAATCAGCAGCACGGGCTTGCTGGTCTGCGCCACCACGCCTTCAGACACGCTGCCCATGATGACCCGCCGCATGCCGCGACGCCCATGCGTGCCCATGACGATCAAGTCGGCCGGCCAGGTGTCCGCGCGCTCGACGATGGTCTCCGAAATGTTGCCGCGGCCAAGCGGACGCTCCACGAGCTCCTTGATGCAGGTGACCCCGGCTTCAGAGCACCGCTCGGCGGCGAGGTCCAGTGCCCGTTCGCCGCCCTGTACAAGCTGGCTCACCACCATAGCGGTGTCCGCCATGCCCGCCGTATCGAAAAATTCGCTGTCGTCCACCACATACAGCAGCTTGATATCGGCATGGAACGCCCGAGCCATGCCGATGGCCTGCGTCATCGCCAGGTCGGCGGAATCGCCGCCATCCACCGCCACCAGAATTCTCTCGTACATGATCGGGCTCCGCCTGCGTCATCGTGCTTCGAGACTAGGCTGCTCCAGCCCATCGCACTTGATCTGCCGCAATGCCTTTGATTGATCGAGTCAGTCCGCTATTGATTGATTTTTCGCAACGGCTTCTTCAAGTCATGGCATAGATTTGACGCGTGCCCAATGTCGTGGCACTGGCAAGGGGGCAGATGGACATCTCAGCTATCGTGGTCCACGTCGATGCGTCAAGGTACGCCACGGCCCGGCTTTCCCACGCGGTCGCCCTGGCTTGTGCGTTGCCGGCAACGCTTGTGGGCCTGCTGCCGCAACGCGGCCTGGCTCCCGACGCGGCGCTCTTCGCCGATTGCGAGTCCAGCCGCCTGGCCTTCGAGGCCGCGACGGCAGGCGCCCCCATCGCCGTGGACTGGCGCGTGGGAGAAGGCACGCCACTTGAAGCCATGCAATGCGAAGGCCGCCTGGCTGACCTGATCATCGTCAGCCAGCCGTGCGCTGGCGACGGCCATTGCCCGGTTGACACGCGACAGTTTGTGGAAGGCACCATCCTGGAGGCCGGACCACCGGTCCTGGTCATTCCGCTGACGCACGACGCCGCGCCCACGCAGGCGTGGCCCTATGCGCGCGTAATGGTGGCGTGGAGCGGCACGCGCGAATCGGCGCGTGCGTTGCGCGACGCGCTGCCGATCCTGCGCCGCGCGCAGCATGTCGCGCTGGCTTGCTGCATTCCCTTCTCCCGACACCGCCACACCGATATGGCGCCGGCCAGCTACGCGCTGACGTGGCTGGCGCGCCGGGGCATCCGCGCCTGCCTGTTCGGACTTACGGGCGACGCGCATCCGTCACTGGGCAAGGCTTTGCTGGCCACCGCCCGGACGGCGCGCACCGACTTGCTGGTTTGCGGCGCGCAGGCGCGCGACGAAACGGTCGGAAAGCTGGCCGGCAAGCTGGGAGACATTCCCTGCACCGTGCTCGATGAATCTCCGATCCCGGCGCTGTTCGCACGCTAACGATGCGCATGCCGACGCCGCCCGCGCCTATCGGAACCCCGGGGTGCGGGCGGCTTCGCCAACTTGGCGTGACGCGTCTCAGTGCGCCAGCAGCACGGGAATCGTCATCGAACTCAGGATGGTCTTGGTGACGCCGCCCAGCACCAGTTCGCGGAAGCGTCCGTGCCCGTACGCGCCCATGACCAGCAGGTCGGCTTGCACATCGGCGGCGCGCGACAATATCAGGTCGCCGATGGCGGCGTCGTTCGCGCCGGGTTCGAACTCCGTGCGGACATCGGCGCCCACGTCGCGCAGCACACGGCACGCGATATCCAACGGTGCCGCATCTGCGCGCGGTGCGTGGTGGACCGGATTGGCATGCAGCAGGTGCACGGTGCTACCTAACAGCAGCGGCAATGCATCGTGCAGGGCGCGCGCGCATTCCTTGCCGCCATCCCACGCCACCAGCGCGCGGCGCCCCACGGTCAGCGCCGGCCCGGCATAGGGCACCACCAGCACGGGCCGACCGGATTCCAATATGAGCGATTCGAGAAACTGCGGCGCCACCACGCTCTCGGGTTCGCTGGCATCGATTTGCCCGGCCACCAGCAGCCCGGCCTCCTTTACCTCCCTGAGCGTCCGGCGTACCGGGTCGCCATCCACGCTGCGCCATTCCGCCGACGCCGATTCGCTCCATACCGCCGACTCGAATCGTTGTTGCAGCGTTTTATGCTGGCGTTCGCGTCGGGCGCGATCCTGCTCCAGGACGGCCGCCGCGTGATCCACGCGATAAAACGACTGTGGATCGGTGGCGAACGTGGCACATACGCCTACCAGGCGGCAACGCTGGGCGGTGGCGATTCGCACGGCCAGCTTCGCGCGGATCAGCGCGCGCGGGCTGGCGTCCACATGCACGAAGATGCTTGGATAGGCGAGCATGGCTTGATCTCCTGGCCTGGCGGCGCGGCCGCCTAGTGCGAAATGAGCAATGGCACCGGCGTGTTGCGCAGCAACGTGCGGGTCGTGCCGCCGGTCATCAGCTCGCCAATTCTTGAATGCCCGTAGCCGCCGGCCACCAGCAGGTCGGCTGATACCTGCAGCACCTTCTGCAGCAGGCAACCCGCCACCGATGACGACTCTTCCACCGCCAGCGACGCTTGGACACCATGCGTGCCAAGCCAGCGCAGCAGCTCGCCGTCGCCATGCTGCCAAAGCCCCTTGCCGCCCATCACCACCAGCAGGATTACTCGATTCGCGCGCTGGAGCAGCGGCAGCGCATCGCAAACCGCGCGAGCCGCCTCGCGCCTGCCGTTCCACGCCACCAGCGCGGTATCGATCTTCGACAGCCGCGCCTGGGGCGGCACCACCAGCATCGGCCGGCCCGCGTTGATCAGTGCATATTCGGCCGCCGACGCCATCAGCACGGGCAGTTCACTGGGCGCCCCCGGCAGGCCGGGCAGGATGATGTCGCTGGCCATGCCGTGCGTGGCCAGCGCCCAACCAGCATCCTGTTCCGCCAGCACGTGCGAATAGTCGGTCGGCGTACCGTGACGCGCACAGGCATCGGACAGCGCCTGCGTACCCGCTTGCTCCACGCCGCGCAACATATCGGCGTGCATGGCCTGATAGCGCATCGTCTCCGCGCCCACGCTGCGATACGGATCGAGCATCGGTCCGGTCGCGCTGAGTCCGATCACGCGCCCATTGGAGTCCGCTGCCAGCGCAAATGCCGCATCCAGCCGCGCCTGCCTTGCCCCGTCGTCGGTCAGATCGACCAGCACTGTCTTGTAAGCCATCGCTATGTCCTCTCGCGTCGTTGAACCGACTACAGTCAAAGGTAATCAGTGCGGGAGTGCGACACTTGCGCCAGATCAAGTCAGTGCGCGTGGCGCGTGCAACCATCGACTCAACTGCCCGCGCGTTACGCGGGCGAGTCCGACAAGGAATGCCAGATGGACGCCAGCATGCAGGCCATGATCTTCGACGGTCACACGCTTGGCGCGCAGCGCGTGCCCGTGCCCACGCCGGGCGCCGGCCAGGTGCGCATCCGCGTACTTGCCTGCGGGGTATGCCGCACGGACCTGCATGTGATTGACGGGGACCTTCCACATCCGAAGCCGGCGCTGATCCCGGGGGCACGAGATCGTGGGTTGCGTCGAGAAGCTGGGCGAAGGCGTGGCCGGCGTGGCCCTCGGTGACCGGGTGGGCGTGCCGTGGCTAGGCCATACCTGCGGCGTCTGCCGCTTCTGCATCAGCGGGCGCGAAAACCTGTGCGACGCGCCGCTGTTCCACGGCTATACCTGCGATGGCGGCTACGCGGAATACGTGCTGGCCGACGCGCGTTACTGCTTCCCGATTCCCGACGCCTACGATGACGCGCACGCCGCGCCGTTGCTGTGCGCCGGCCTGATTGGTTATCGCACGCTACGCATGGCGGGCGACGCGCAGCGGCTGGGCATCTACGGCTTTGGCGCGGCCGCGCACATTGTCACGCAGATCGCCGTGGCGCAGGGCCGCACGATCTATGCGATGACAAGGCCCGGCGACACGGCGGCGCAGGCACTGGCCACGCAAGTGGGCGCGGCGTGGGCGGGCAGCAGCCTGGAACCGCCGCCAACTGTGCTGGATGCGGCACTGATCTTCGCGTCGGACGGCGCACTGGTGCCGGCCGCGCTGGGTGCCACGGACAAGGGTGGCGTCGTCGTATGTGGCGGCATCCACATGAGCGATATTCCGTCGTTCCCGTATCGGCAGCTTTGGGAAGAGCGGCACATCGTGTCCGTTGCCAATCTCACGCGCGAGGATGGCGTGGGGCTCATGCAGGTGGCCGCCAGCCTGCCGATCCAGGTACACACCACGGTCTATCCGCTGCGCGATGCCGGCAAGGCACTCGACGACATGCGCGCGGGACGGCTTGCCGGTGCCGCCGTCCTGCGCATCTGAGCGCTGAACGCGCGATGGCGCACGCCTTGCGCCACGGCAACGCTACTGCGGCAGCACCTGGATATCGTCCACCACCTTCATCACGCCCGGCGCGATCCACGCGGCGTTGAACGCCGCCTGCCGTTCGGCCAGCGACGTCACATGGCCCGACAGCGTGACCACGCCATCCTTGACGATGACCTTCACATGCCGCGCATCGCGCGCCGCCTGGCGCCGCATGGCATCCTCGATGCGCTGCTGCACGTCGGGCGCGCTGGTCCGGGGGCGCAGCACGATCTGGTTCACGATGCCGCGCACGCCGTTGAGGCGGCGCACCGTATCGGCCGCGGCACGACGCTGGTAGTCCCAGTCCACTTCACCCGAGAGCGTCACCATGCCGCGCTCCACTACCACGCCGAGCTGGCCGGCGGGCACCACCGAATTCCACGTCAGTGCGTTTTCCACGGCCCAGGCGATATCGGCGTCGGTCCGCACGGCGTCACCCGGCAGCACCACTTCCAGTTCCACGGCAATTGCGCGCACGCCCGCCACGCGCCGCGCGGCCCGCTCGGCGCAACGCTTGGCATGGAATGACCGTAGACTCCCGGTGAGCGTGACGATGCCGTCCCTCACCTGCACGCCGACCTCTCGCTCGTCGACTTCCGGGTCCCAGGCAAGCTCGTCAAGCACGTCCTGCTTCAGTTGAATATCGCCTTTCATCTCCCCCCCTTATGCCTGTCCGCGTATTGCCTCTCAATGACTCTAGGCGTAATACGATGCGCGGCTTTGCGTTGGCGCAAGGCCGCGCCGGGCGAACGCGGATTCGGCGGGCAAGCGCGTGTCAGGTTTTCCTGACACGCGCTCAGCACAATCTGACCCACCTCTCAGCCACGGCTGATTTCGGCCGGACCAGCCGTGGCCAATACTCCAGGCAAATCGGGAGACACCGAATACCGACGCCGACATACAGCCAGCGCTTCGACCAGCAAAGGGGATGACATGCTGCACCAGATAATACAGTTGCGCACGGCCGTGCCAATGCCCTACCCAGAAGCCTACGCGCCACCAGCGCAGGTCATGGCCCTGACACCCAGATGCGCCCATTGCAGCCTGCGGCCGCTCTGCCTGGCGGCGGGACTCGATGACGACGACCTGCCCAGGCTCGAATCGGTCATCGGACAGTGGCGCATGGTGCATCGCGGCGACTACCTGTTCCGTGTGGGCGACAGATTCCAGTGCCTCTATACGCTGCGCACGGGATCGTTCAAGACGGTGGCGGGCCATGAGGAAGGTGTCGAGCACGTTACGGCCTACCTGTTACCGGGCGATATGCTGGGGCTGGGTGCCATCTCAGGCGAGCACTACGATTGCGATGCCGTTGCACTGGAAGACAGCACCGTGTGCGTGATCCCGTTTCCGCCGCTTGAACTGCTTTGCCGCGACATGCGCGGCGTGCAGCGCCAGTTGCACAAGCTGCTGAGCCAGGAGATCGTGCGTGAATCCCGCCAGACCACGCTGCTGTCTGGCATGCCTTCGGAGCGTCGGGTCGCTGCCTTCCTGCTCAACGTCTCGCGGCGCCTGCGCGCCAGGGGCTACGCGGCGCATGCGTTCACGCTACGGATGACGCGCGAGGAAATCGGCAGCTACCTCGGCATCAAGCTGGAAACGGTCAGCCGCACGTTCTCGCGCTTCCAACGCGAAGGACTGATCCGCGTGGACGGCAAGCAAATTGAAATCTTCGATCTGGACGCGCTGGCACAGGTCTGAGCGTCGCGCGGTGCAGACAACCCACGCGGGCACGCCGCGCTGTGCGTGGCGACGCGTACCGGCAAGGCGTGCTCGAACTGCAGAAATCGCTCATCCCCGACGTAGGCCTCCGATCTTCTTGACCAGGATCAGATGTTTTCCGTGCTCGCTTCTATATTGAACCAGGGCTTACACGCACGCATCGACACCATCGATATCGGCGTGTCCGGTGGCAAGAATAGGAGACGAACATGAGAGTGCCGACCCTGTCGAGGGTTGCGCCGCAATGGATGCTTCGGCGCTGGCCCGGCATGCTCCACACGGATGCGCCGGCAGCGGACGCGTCGCCCGAGCCGGATTGCGCCGCCCCGACGGATGCCGACGACCTGTTCAGGCGCGTCTGCAACTGCGACCTGCGCGCCTACACGCAACGCACCGACAAGGGCTACAGCCAGGGCTTCGTGCTCGTGCGCGACTACGCGCCGCCCGGTCCGGTGCAGCGCATACTGCCCGCCGGCGTGCCGCAGCCGCACAGCGCCCTGGCGCTTGGCCTCGCGCGGGCCAAGCTCGAAGAACTGAGCGCGCTCGTGGCGCAGCACCAGCTTCGGATGGGCCAGGACGAGCATTCCATATAAGTTCAAATCCGCGATTTCCCTTTCGCAACCTTATCGCGTCATGTTGTCGCCCTACTCCAGCGAATACTTCTGGCGGTACTCGGGCATCGTCACCTGCCACTTCAGCTCGTGTTCGATGCGCTGGCGTAACGCGTCACTGGCCGCCGGCTCGCCATGCACGACGAACGTCTGACGCGGCGCGCGCTCGAATCCCTTCAGCCAGGTCATCAATTCGTCGGTATCGGCGTGGGCCGACAGGTTCTCGATCTGCGTCACTTCGGCGCGGATGTCGATGTCCTTGCCATGCAGCCGGATTTGCCTGGCGCCACTGTACAGGCGGGCGCCGCGCGTGCCGGGCGCCTGGAATCCAGACAGCAGGATGGTGTTGCGCGGGTCCGGGCCGAACGCTTCCAGGTGGTGCACCACACGGCCACCGGTGGCCATCCCGCTTCCTGCCAGGATGATCTTCGGACTGCGGTCCGCGTTCAGGCGGACAGATGCCTCGGTGCTGGTGACGGGGCGCGCCATATCGCAAGCGCCTGCGCAGCTGGCCTCGTCGATGCGCAGCTCGGACACATGACGGGCAAAGATCGTCGTTGCCGCGATAGCCATAGGGCTGTTCAGGTAGATCGGTACGTCCGGCAGCCGACGCAGTTGCCTGAGTCGGTACAGGCAATAGAGCAATGACTGCGCGCGGCCCACGGCGAAGGTCGGAATCACGAGCGTGCCGCCCCTGTCGATCGTACGGCTGACGATATCGCCCAGCGCGTCGATGGGATCGACGTCGGGATGGCGCCGGTCGCCGTATGTGGATTCCACGAACAGCCAGTCGGCATGCTTCAGGAAGGCGGGCGCGCGCATCACCGGATCGTTCAGGCGCCCAAGATCGCCGGAGAACACCAGGCGCTGCCCATCCACGTGCAAGGTGACACTGGCCGCGCCGATGATATGACCGGCGTGACTGAACTCGGCATCGATGCCCGCGCCCACCGGCACGCGCGTGTCGAATCGCACCGCCTCCAGGCGATGCACCGCGCGCTCGGCATCGGCGCGCGTATAGAGCGGCATCGCCGGATCGTGACGCGAGAACCCTTTTCGGTTTGCATACGTCGCGTCCTCCTCGGCCAGCGCCGCGCAGTCTGGCAGCAGCACACCGCACAATTGCGCGGTCCCCAGCGTGCAGTACACGCGTCCCCGGAATCCGTTGCGGATCAGCAGAGGCAGGTATCCACTGTGATCGATGTGCGCGTGGGTCAGCACTACCGCATGCAAGCTGGCGGGATCGACCGGGAGAACATCCCAGTTGCGCAGACGCAGGGCTTTGTATCCCTGAAACAGGCCGCAATCCACCATCACGCGGACGCGTCCCGTGTCCACGACGTACTTGGAACCGGTCACCGTGTCGGTGGCGCCCAGACATTGCACTTTCATCGATATCCCCTTGTCCATGCCGCGCCATCGCGAACCGGATGCCTTGCGATCAGCACCGCGGGCAACTGTGTTTTTCAGGATGGATCGCATGCCGGGCGGCAGCTTGATTTTCATCAACCTCCGGGCGCTTCTCGCGCAAAATGCCTGGGCGATGCACCCGCTGCGGCGATGGCTGTCATCCATGCCCTACAGACAGCTCAGCGCATCCTGATTTCATTGACGGCGCCCGGCGTCCATACTGGGATGACCGTTGATGCTCCCCTTCTCCCCCGCCATGCTGGTATTCAAGCCGCTCGGTATCGACACGTGGCAGGAGCACGTGATCTACCTTCATCCCGACTGTCCGGTGTGCGGGGCCGAAGGATTTTCGGCGCAGGCACGCGTGCAAGTGCGAATTGGTGCGCGCACGCTAATCGCCACGCTGAACCTGGTGGGCGCCCCGCTGCTGCATACCCACCAGGCCAGTCTCTCGGCGAGCGCTGCGGCGGAGCTGGGCGCGCGTGAGGGCGACGCCATCGAGATTACGCACGCGCCGGCCCTGGAGTCGCTGCGCGCGGTCCGCGCGAAGATTCATGGCCTGGCCATCGACGACGCACAACTGGCCGGCATCGTCGAGGACATTGCTGGCGAGCGCTACACGGAAATGCAGATCGCGGCCTTCCTGGCGGCCTGCGCGGGCGGCAGGATGAACGAGCAGGAGGTCATCGGTCTGACCCGCGCGATGATCGGCACGGGGAAGCAATTGCACTGGGGCTGCAAGGTGGTGGCTGACAAGCATTGCGTGGGCGGCCTGCCCGGCAATCGCACCACGCCGATCATCGTGGCAATCGCCGCCGCCGCCGGGCTGACGATTCCCAAGACCTCGTCACGCGCGATCACGTCGCCAGCGGGCACGGCAGACACAATGGAAACGCTGACGCGCGTGACAATGGACGTGCACGAACTGCGGCGCGTAGTGGAACGCACGGGCGGCGCGCTGGCGTGGGGCGGCGCTCTGAACCTGAGCCCGGCCGACGACGTGATGATTCGCGTGGAGCGCGCACTCGATATCGACAGCGACGCCCAGTTGATTGCGTCGATCCTGTCGAAGAAGGTGGCTGCCGGGGCCACGCACGTGCTGATCGATGTCCCGGTAGGCCCCACGGCCAAGGTGCGTTCCGAAGCCGACCTGCTGCGCCTGGGATCTTTCATGCAATGCGTGGCGGCGGCGTTCGGGCTGCAAGTGATGATGGTGCATACCGACGGCGCCCAGCCCATTGGTCGTGGCATTGGTCCGGCGCTGGAGGCCCACGACGTGTTGGCCGTGTTGCGACGCGAAGCCCACGCGCCCACCGACCTGCGGTGCCGCGCGCTGCTGCTGTCTGGCTTGCTGCTGGAGTTCTGCGGGGCGGCCACGGTGGGCGAAGGCCAGGCCAAAGCCGAGCAGATCCTTGACACTGGCGCGGCTTGGACCAGGTTCCAGTCCATTTGCGAGGCGCAGGGCGGGCTGACGGTGCCGGGCGAGGCGCTGTTCCGGCGCGACGTACTGGCGCCAAACAGCGGCACCGTCACCACCATCGACAACCGGCGCCTGGCGCGCACCGCCAAGCTGGCGGGCGCGCCGCGCCACCAGGTGGCCGGCATCGCAATGCGCGCTCGGCTGGGCGACACCGTGTCGGAGGGCGATCCCCTGTTCACCATCCATGCGCAGGCGTCGGGCGAACTCGACTACGCACTCGCCTATGCGCTCGCCAATCCCACCTTCGGCGTGAATCCAACCTGACTACGCGCCACGCGGCTTACAGGTGGGCTAGGAGTGGAGTTGACCCTGTGATTCAGGACACTCAAACACCGTTAAGTTGATGATGTGGCAGCTCGCCGGAACTCGCGAGGCGAACGATATCTCAACGCTTTGTGTGGATGCCGCTCATTGTATTGCTCGAATGCGACCGTTAACTGAGAGAGCGCTGTTGGCACGTCGGGCCTGTTCATGAACGCAATGTAATCGCGTTTCATGGTCTTGACGAAGGATTCGGCCATGCCGTTGCTTTGCGGAGAACGCACGGGGGTGGTCAGTGGCTCCAGTCCCAGCTCCCGCGCGAAGGCGCGGGTACGATGGTCGATGTACGCCGACCCGTTGTCCGACAGCCATTCGATGGTGCGCTCGGTCTGCACAGCGCCAAAGCGCTGTTCGACGGCGGCCAGCATCACATCTCGCACAATATCGCCACTGTGCCCGCCGGTGGTTGCAGCCCAACTGATGGCTTCCCGGTCATGGCAATCCAGCGCAAAGGTTACGCGTAGCGGCGAGCCGTCGTCGCAACGGAATTCGAAGCCGTCTGAACACCAGCGAACATTGCTACGGTCAACAGCGACGCGGCCGTCATGGCGACGT
>NZ_JBYOJV010000032.1:0-48788 GCF_057798835.1 Cupriavidus sp. 291-E7 | reverse complement strand
GGTTCAACGAGGAATTCCGGGGAAGGCAGCCTTGATCTTCAGGAAGAAGTATTCCTCGTCGCGGTAGCCGTAGGCCCTACGCTTGATGACCTTGATGGTGTTGTTGATGCCCTCTACGACGCTCGTGTTCAGCGGGTGCCGGCATCGGGCGATGATGCCGTGCCAATAGGCTTTCAGGCGCTGGGCGAACAGTTCGAGAGCCGGAATCCGGCTCTGGCTTGCCTGTTCACACCAATGCTCCCACGCCTTTTGCGCCCATCCCGGGCGGCGGTAGAACCACAGCCGCTTGAGCTCGTCTCTCAGGATGTAGACCGTCAGCAACGGCTGATTGGCCTGCAGCACCTCGTTCAGATGCACGGCTTGAGGGTCGCTCAGGTTCTCCTTGTTGCGCAGCAGTAGCCAGCGCGTGGACTTGAGTACCCGTCTGGCCGGACGGTCGTGCCGCAGGCGGTTGGCCTGATCTACACGGACCCGGTCGATCACCTCGCGCCCGTACTTGGCCACGACGTGGAAGAGGTCGAAGACCACCTCAGCCTGCGGGCAATGCTCGCGGATCTCCAGTTCATAGGCGGTCGTCATGTCGATGGCAACGGCCTCGATGCGCTCTGCCGCGCCTGCCGGGAGTTGCGCAAAGAAGGCGCGCGCCGTCTCGCGCGAGCGGCCCTGACCGATCCAGAGCACTTGCCGCCCAATCGGATCGACCACCACCGTCGCATAGCGATGGCCCTTGTGCAGCGCGAATTCGTCCATGGCCAGGTAGCGGATGCTGGACCAGTCCGGCTCGACGACTGCCTCGCGCAGGCGCGCCTTGTCGATCGTCTTGACGGTATGCCAGCCCAGGTCATAGAAAGCCGCCACGGCCTGCACCGTGCAGTGACGCAGCAACTGCCCGCAGGCCTGCGCCAGCCTGGCTGTGACACGCTGGTAGCGCCCAAGCCATTCGAGCCGCTCGAGTCGCGGCCCCCCGCATTGATCGCACCAGACGCGCCTGCGGGGGACATGCAGCACCACCCGGTACTCGAACAGCGGAAGATCGCGCACGCGCCGCACCACCGTTTCATGGACCTGCCGGCACTTCGATCCGCATTCCTCGCAGTACATGACCTTGCTGACTGGCTTCAAGTACAGCGCCAGCGTACGGCTCTCCCCTTCAGGCCATACCACCCGATCCAGCCTGTAGCCATCCCAGCAGCCCAAGGCCTGCAGCGTCTTCCGATCCAGCATCCCGTTCCTCAACAGCCGTCTTAACGGCCATTAGGATACGGAATGTGGCAATTCAGTCCCCGGAATTCTCCGAAGAACCATTTAAATCGCGCCCTGGCAATCCCCCTTTCCGGATCAGGGGAACCGTTTTATTCGTTGATATAACTCAAGTATTTCGGTGAGTTCGTCAATCATACTCCGTGCGCGTATTTTTTATCATTTTCGCAAGCTAAGATTAATTTGCGATTTCCGGCATAAATCATTAATGCGAGAAGCTAGCCGCCCCGCCACCGCGTTGGCTGTGGGCAGCAGCCAATGATTTATCGAGGCATTTTCGCGGAGCTACCCTTGAAACGTTATTTCTGTTCGTTTTGGCTCATTGTTTGCGGCGTTCTGGCACTGGCTTTCGCCGGCACTGCTTGCGCTGAAACACTCTCCGTGAACGCGGCGATCAACAAGGCAGGACGACAGCGCATGCTGTCTCAGCGCATGGCCAAGGCTTACTGCCAGCTTGGCCTCGGTGTGGATCCGGAGCGTTCGAAGCGAATCCTCGAACAGTCCATCGCGCAATTCGACAAGAACCTCATCGAACTGAAGGCGTATTCGCCCACGCCAGAGATCAAGGACACTTACGCCCGGCTTGAGCAAGCGTGGACGCCCTACCGGCAATTACTCTCCGGCGATGCGAATCTCGAAAACGCGAAAACCATCGCAAAGACAAGCGAAGAGGTACTCAATCTTGCGCAACAGGGAACCCTCCTGCTTGAGAAACACGCCGGCACCACAGCCGGCATGCTGATTAATGTTGCCGGGCGACAGCGGATGCTCTCGCAAAGGATTGCCAGCATCAGCATGTTCCGCGCGTGGGGGATCACCTCTCCGCAGATGGCACAGAGCCTGGACACCGCCACCAGAGAGTTCTCCGCCGCACAGCAGCTTCTCACTTCCGCGCCACAGAACACGGCAGATATCCGTGGCGAACTGCAACTTGCCACCACGCAGTGGCTCTTTTTTGCCGAGGCGCTCAGGCAAACCGGAGTCAGTCGCGCAGAACAGTTGAGAAACATCGCCTCGACCAGCGAGCGCATCCTTCAGGTAATGGAGAACGTCACAACCTTGTATGAGCGGATACCAAAGTAGCTGAGTCGCGGAGGGCCTACGCTCGCGGCGTCGATCCCTAAAACGCCGTGCAGATCAGACTGAAGCGACGTGCATTTGCATTTTGATGAACGCTTTCTAGGCTGAAGCCATTGCCCGGATCACCATCAGGTGTGTCCCGCGCGCAAGAACAAGAAGCAACACACGGGGGCGCCTGCGATGACTCCAGGCACGGCACAAGGCGAGACCTCAAGCGATCGACAGACGCGCCGCCGGGCTGCGTTAGCGAATCTCGTGACGCCGGATGTCCACGACGACCAGCGTCATGGCCTTTGCCGGGCAAAAACACCGCGAAGCCAGATGGCACTCGTGATGTTTGTTTTCCTGGCCTGGTTTGCTGCCTTCCATCCGATTACCGTCACCGCCCGGGAATTCGCGCCTGTCGGCGGGTCTGGCGATTTCAGCGCCAGGGACATGTGCCCGGACGGCCAATACCTCATTGGAATGAAAATTCGATCTGGCGCCTGGATGGACCAGATTTCGATCACCTGCGGTCCCGTCAAACCCGACGGCTCGATTGGTGCGCAATGGCGCGGGCCTGTGCGTGGAGGAAATGGGGGCGGCCCCTCCGAAGGAACGTGCGCAGCCAGCAGAATCGTTTCCGGACTCGGGCTTCTGTTCACTGAAGGAAATCGTCAAGTCCTGACCATTGACCTTTCCTGCCGCTCCACGACAGGACCCAGCCGCAGCAACTTCAGGCTCGGTCAGGAGCCGCCAGGATTTTCACGCTTTCCAACGGAAATACAAACTTGTCCGGATGGCGAAGCCGCTACGGGCATTCAAGGTCGATATGGTCAACACGTGAATGCACTGGGGCTGATTTGCGGCGCATTCACGCAGGTAGTGCCAACCGCGCCAGATGCCGGCGCAGCCGGAGCGGGATGCGCCGGTCTGTCCGGGGACGACCTCGACATTTGCACCGCACACAATACATATCGCGCCAAACATGGCGTATCGCCATTGACGTGGTCGGCGGACCTTGCCAGAAACGCACAACAATGGGTCAGCGCCTGTCATAAAGCCAAGAACGCCAACAACGACGAATATTTCTGTCACCAGAGTCCCGCGTACGGATGCGGGACCGACACCAACTATGCGTATGGAGAAAATCTCTCGTTCGGCTGGCCGAGCCGCACCGGCAAAGAGGCTGCGGAGCAATGGTATTGCGAATCCAATGTCTACAACTTTGACAATCCATCTCCGAAACTGGCTGGAGAAGACGATTCGGGCACGGTTTTCGGCGACACCTGCAACCCCGCGAACAATCCCAAGAAGGTGACGGGTCATTTCACCCAGTTGATCTGGCGCGCGACAACGAAGCTCGGCTGCGCCAAAAATACCTGCTCGCAAAATGGAAACCAGGGCACCCTCTGGGCCTGCGAATATGACCCGGCGGGAAACGCCAACGCAAGTACGCCTGGCGTGTTGGCTCAGAACGTGCCGAAAGCCATACAGGGATTCGCCTCAACGATGGCGGTGGAACGGCGCGCCGCCAGTCAGACAACCACCGCGATCATCTCGGATGTCGACCTCTATGACGTTCCCGGCGGCGTCGGAAACGTAATCGGCATCCTTCGACAAGGCCAGGTCCTGCCCCTCTACGAATGCCGGGCGGACGACTGGTGCAGGGTCGCCGGCGGCTGGGTCTGGGGTTCGTTTCTCGTGCGCAGCCACGTTCACTGACGGCGGCACCGCCCCCCAAGGTCAGTGCGCGACGGCAGCGGCGCCAGACGCGGCACCGCGCGCGGGCTTCGTCAGCCAGATCAACGGAATGATGACAAGAAAGATCATCGACGAAATCCAGAAGATATCGTTCAAACCCAGCATGATGGCCTGCGCGTTCAGTGACTTCTCGAAGTACGCCAGCGCCTGACTGTGCGACAGCTTCATGGCCGTCTGTATCGCGTGCAGTCTGGCCTCGAACGTTGGATTGAACGGATGCGCCTGCTCGATCAGCCGCGCATGGTGCAGGATCGAGCGGTCGTTCCACGCAGTCGTCGCCAGCGACGTTCCCGCAGCGCCCGCGAAAAGCCGCACGAAGTTGGATAGCCCCGCAGCCGCGGCAATCTTCTCGGGAGGCAAACCGGAAAGGATGATCGCCGTCAGCGGCACGAAGAAGAGCGCCATCGGAATGCCTTGCAGCAGCGTCGGCAGCACCAGCGTCCACATATCTATCTCGGTGGTGTAGCGCGAGCGCATAAAGAACACGGCGGCGAAACCCAGGAACGACAAGGTGGCCAGCGCCCGCAACTCCACCTTCGGCAACAGTTTGCCCATCACCGGCGTGAGCAACACGGCAAAGATGCCGAGCGGCGCCGTCGCCAGCCCCGCGCTGACAGCCGGGTAGCCCAGATACTGCTGCATCCATTGCGGTAGCACCACGAGATTGGCGAAGAACACGGCATAGGCCACGGATATTGCAACCGTCCCGGCCAGAAAGTTGCGGCCCTTGAACAACCGCAGGTCGATGATCGGATTCGGCTCGGTCAGTTCCCAGATCACGAAGAACAGGAAACTGACCGCCGCCACCACGGCGAGCGCGACGATCACCGGCGAAGAGAACCAGTCGAGGTCCTTGCCCTTGTCGAGCATGATCTGCAACGCGGCGACCCATGCGACCAGCGACGCGAGCCCGACCGTATCGATCCGAAGTTTCACGGCCGAGGTGTCCCGGTCGCGGTAGATCGCCCAGGTCATGGCCGCCGCGAAAATCCCCACGGGGATGTTGATGTAGAAGATCCACGACCATGAGTACTGATCGGTCATCCAGCCGCCAAGCGCGGGGCCTGCGATGGGTCCGACCGTCGCGGTCATCGCCCAGAGCGCCAGCGCATGCGCGCTTTTCTCTTTGGGGTATGAACCGAGCAGGATCGCCTGGGAAAGCGGAATCAGCGGCCCGGCCACCGCGCCCTGGATGATGCGGGCGGCGAGCAGCGTCACCAGATTTGGCGCGATGCCGCACATCCAGGACGCCAGCACAAAAAGCAGAAGCGCGCCGACGAACAGCCGGATCTGCCCGATACGCTGCGTCAACCAGCCAGTCAACGGAATCGTGACGGCGTTCGCCGCCGCGAACAGCGTGATGACCCACGTGCCCTCATGCACCGATACACCAAGATTGCCCGATATCGTCGGGATGGCAACGTTCGCGATCGAGGAGTCGAGCACGTTCATGAAGGTGGCCAGCGCGACGGCGAAGCTACCCAAGATCAGACGAGCGCCGCTCAACGGCGGCGGATTCACAGTTACTGCTGTCATTGAATCTCAAGGTTGGGGGCGGCGGTTGTCGCCGGGCACGGGCAGTGCAGGCACATCGCCCCGCCAGTTGCCCGGCGCCCTGCACCGCGCACGCCCAATATTATTTGACCTGTCAGATAATAGGTAGCGAAGTCCCGGTGGTAAATGCCGAATGCCCCAAAATTTCCGCCAGTAGTGGCCAAGACATTGATGCTGAGGGCACGTAGGTCCACACGACCAAAGCCATCTGTGGCGGATGATGCGCCTGCTGCCACGCCGCTATTTTTCCGACGATGGACGAGCACGGATGTGGCGTGCCGCCGAAGTGCCATCCGGCGTTCTCGCCAAAGCACGTGACAGGTGTCGCCTGAGCACTCGGCTAAAATCCCCACCTTTCGACGGTCCACGCAGTACCGCCGCGACCTTTCATTGCATCGATGACCCGCTTCATGACCCACACCGACACGACTTCCCTGGACGGCGATGACTCCCCGATCCACGAGCCCAGACTCTGGCGAGACAAGGGCTGGACCGCGAGGGTCATCAAGAATGAGGATGGCGACGGTTGGGCCGTTGAGATGATCCGAGATGGAAGCTCGGAGCCGGCTTTGGTTGGCCCTTGGACGATGGGCCGAAACAAGGTCGACCCCAAGCCGCTCGATGCCACCGCGCACCAGACCCTGGTGAAAACGGCTGCCGAAGTCATTCGCCGGCACGAGCAGCAACTGCACGCACAACTGAACAAGCAGATTGCCATCGAGGTGGCGTCTCAAGTTGTCAACGTCAAACTTGCTATCACGCCCGATGAATTCGAGCCGTTCGGAACGCTAACGGCAGTCGACCCATTTGGAGAGGTGCTTGCGACGATCACTGTTCGACCGGACTTCCGTCTGACGCGAGATAGCGCCTCGCGTTGGGCCGCCGAGGGATTCGGTCAGATCCGCTGACAATTCACGGCGTCGAACAGGCCCAGGACATTCGACGCCGATATCTCGCCGGGCCGCCCCTCCCCCCTTGCCGTGTCATTCCCATGACAGCCGTCCCGCGCCATCGCGAATGCCGCTGCAATCGCCGGCGCATGGAGTAATGTGAAAGAGCACTCCGTGGCTGCTGGCTGCGGGGATAAGCCGCGGCGGGATCGTCCGTTGTCGCCCGCCATCACGCGAGGGGGTAACGATGTCTCAATATGAAGCGTTACGCGAGCGATTCGCCACAGCATCCGCGCTCGAAAAAGACCAAAAGGCCCAGCTGGAATCCGTTGCACGCTCAACGGCTGAGAAACTGGCTGCATATCTGGAGGCTCCCGCCGACCGGATATCGGTCAAGCCCTCCGGCGAAAACGGCAACCCCAAGCGCTATGGATTCAGCTACGTCGTCGGCTTCGGCCAGAACGGCCTCGACGAGCACACCACTGAGGTTCCCGTGGTGATGACTCTCACGCGCCACGGCCTGCACGCAAAGGTGGCAAGCGGCCACGACCAGCATGTCGGCGACCCAGCGCATCCGGATTGGCACGAAGTGTTCTACGACGTCCTTGCGATACTGGAAATGGACTGCGAAGCAATGGAAAACAAATCGCGGCTCTGAAGCCGTCTCCAGGATTTCATTTGGACGCAGCGGAGTTTGTGGCCATCCATCGCACGTCCGTGCAGGAAGGATTTTCAGGTACCCTCGCGCTGGCGCTGCGAGGTAGCGCATCGGGCACCTTCAGTAACACCCGCCCTCCACAACGCATCTGAAAAAATGGAAGAACTCGGTACAGGCCCTCACATCAACGATATCGAACGCGCCGCGCTGTACCGCGTGATGGCGCTACGGCGCGATTGCCGTCACTTCACGCCGGGGCCGCCGCTGGCTGACGATCAGCTGGAGCGCCTTCTGCAGGCGGCACACCAGGCGCCCTCCGTGGGCCTGATGCAGCCGTGGCGATTCATGCGCTTGAGCACCCCGGCATGGCGTACGCGCCTGGCGCCACTGGTGGAGGCCGAGAGGCAGGCCACGGCGCAGGCCCTTGGTGAGCGCGGCTCGGAATTCCTGCGCCTCAAGGTCGAGGGTATTCGTGATTGCGCCGAGTTGCTTGCGGTGATTCTGGCCCCAGACGACGGCACGATCTTCGGGCGCCACAGCATGCCTGTAGAAATGGCCTGGGCGTCCGCCGCATGCGCGGTGCAGAATCTCTGGCTGGCGGCACGTGCCGAGAACCTTGGGCTCGGATGGGTTTCGATGTTCGATCCCGTTGCCCTGGCAACCGAACTGGCGCTGCCCGCGGGGGCGAAGCCTTTCGGCCTGCTCTGCCTGGGGCCGGTGCCCGCCTTTTACGCGGCACCGATGCTTGAACAGGAAGGCTGGCGCAAACGCCGGCCATTGCATGACATCCTCTGGGACCCGATGGCGCCCGCCGCGCCTTTACCCAGTCAGGAGCCAGCATCCAGCTAACCATCGTGCGGGAGCGGAATCATGGCAGTCTTGGAATGGATGCGCCGGCGCCAAGCCGGAACAGACGCCCGCAGCAAGCGGGATATTGACCAGCTCACGGAACGAGTCACGCGCCTCAACCCACGACTGCGCCTGGTATCCCACTACCAGCGCAGGCTCCGGCCATCTCTGGAGCAGGCGCTGGCGTACGTGCACGACATCGTCGTCGGCTTTCCTGCCCCGCTCACGGCCAGCTGCCACGCATGGGGAACGGACCCTTACATTCACGCGTTCTTCGCCACGCCGGATGAAGTGGAACTGACTTTTAGCCGGTCTCCGGAGCTACGGGAGTTCTTTACGGAATCGCCCGATACGCCGACGGCCTTTGCCGTGCTGGGCATGAGCATGTCAGAGCGGCGCACGCTTGGCGTTGCGCTGGAAGGTGACGTCCTGCGATCCGATGTGCCGCAAACCAACATCAATTTCAGCGATCGGAAGATCACCATCATCGCCAGCTCCGATGCCGCCTTGCGCGAAGAAATCGTCCGCCGGATCTTCGACCAACTAACGCTCGAAGGCATGGGGCGCTATGCCGCCGGAAGATCCCGCCGCGACGTGCTCGATCGCGAGCAGACGTTGCTCCTGGCGCGCCTGCGCCTGCTGGAACGGCAAGGCACCGGCCTGCGTTCGGTGGTCGGCAGCGCTGACAGCGTGCGGCCGGCCGACAAGGTCGACAAGGCAGACGACTTGCGCGAGCACATCGCCAAAAACGAGGCCGAGCTTGCCCAACTGGCGCCGAAGACCGATGTGCTGGACTGCCAGCTCGATTGTCTGATCGAGGCGTTCCAGGATGCGCGCAACAGCTTCACCCTTGCGCGCACGCCCCTGCGGCTTAGCGCGACCAATGTCTTGCTCGCACCGAACAGCACCGCACCGTCCACGGACATCGACTTGCTTACCGCACATATCCCCGGAGATCCGCCGCTGGTGCGGTCCTTTTCCCTTGTCCGCTTCGCACGCGGCGACATGCTGTCTTCACGTGCGCTACTCGACGAGGCCGAGCGCCTGCTTTGAAGACGTAGTTCGGGTAAATCGCTGCTCAACGACCTTGGTGCCCCATTGGGTGCCCTCCGACTCGCTGGCCAGTCGAAAGCCGAAAGACTCGTACAGATGGCGTGCGGCATCCAGGCCGCGGAAGGTCCAGAGATATGTCTCAGTGAATCGCTGATCGACAAACTGCATGGCGTTGGCCATCAGCTGCCGCCCTACCCCCGACCCGCGCAGCGACTCGTCGACGATGAACCATCGCAAATGGGCGACGCCCGTTTCCTTGTTGCCGTCGATCGCCAGCGATGCCAGCGTCCGGCCGTTCTCGGAATAGAGCCACAGAGCCTTGCCGTCGGCAGGCAAGGTGGCGGCAAACCCGGCCAGCTCGGTTGCCACCTTTTGCTCGAAGACCGGCCCGAAACCCCAGGCCGCCGAGTAGAACCGGGCGTGCAGACTTGCGATATCGCCGATGCAACCCGGTTGATAGCCCTCCAGAATCCGGGGTGCCTCGGCGCTTCCAATCGCTGTCTTGGCCGCGTTGTCTTGCGCCAGCGCGTCGGCATATAGCGCGAGAAAGCGCACCAGCGATTGCTGGTCTTCGGGAACGAGGCGCCGGAGTGCGTTTGACACCTGGTCCGTCGCAAACCGGTCAATCTTCTCTCGGAGCTTCTGCCCGGCCGGCGTCAGGTATAGCTCGGACGTCCGCGCATCGTCGTCGGATACCGCGCGCCTTACCAGCCCGCCCGCTTCAAGCCGGGCAACCTGCCTGCTGGTGTTCGACTTGTCCAGCCGCAGGATGTTGCCCAGGTCCTTTGCGCTGATACCGGGCGCCATGCCGATCTCGATGACCGCATGGACGGCCGAAGGCGCCAGATCGCTATCGGCCAGCGTCGTCCGCATGAACCCGAGTTCCCGTACCAGCTTTCGGGAAAACTCCCGCAGCTCAAGAATCGTGGTGTCGCGGGACGTGGGGGAGGTATCGATAAAGTCCATGTGCCATCTCGTCAGTTGCGTATCGCAACCAATATTAGTTGCGGCATGCAACTAATGCAAGCCCAACTCCAAATCCATGAGGAAAGATCGTGAAAGCATCGGCATCAAGCTGGAATGGGCTTGATGCCCCGGTGGCGTCCCCCGCACAGAGGATAGAATCCAGCGCTTGACGTCACCAATCACGCATCACCCACACACGAGATGGCAAACACCGGCTGGATTCTGCATTGGGCCTTCGTCGTGGTCTGCACGCTTGGGCTGAGCTATCTGCTACAGCCCGTGATTTCCACCGCGAGCATCCTGGTGGCGGCCATGACCTGCGGCATGGTCGTCGCCTTCATGGATATCAGGCTTCGCATCAGACCGGCATTGACGGCTTTCGCGCAGGCCATCACCGGAACGGCAATCGCGAGCACGCTCCACCTTGCGGAGCTGCTGAAGGCCGCCTCGGACGGATTGGTGGTGCTGGGCGTCGCGCTGACGATCGGGAGCGCGGTCGCGGTGGGCTGGCTACTGGTCCGCTATTCCTCACTGCCCGGCACTACCGGCGCATGGGGCAGCTTGCCGGGCGCGGCATCCATCATGGGCGCATTGGCGAGCGAAAACGGCGGCAACGGCATCCTGGTATCGCTCATGCAGTACCTGCGGGTTGTGCTGGTCGTCGTCACGGGCCCATTGGTTGCCCACGCGATTGTCGATTCGCAGGTGGCGGCATCCTCGGTGATTGCGGCCGGCAAGACGTCCACGCAGGCCGCCCAACTCGGCACGCTGATCGCCATCGGCATCGCCGCGCTGGGGTGCTGGCTCGGTACACGCTTTCGGATACTGGCCGGTGCCTTCCTCGTGCCACTGGCCATCGGCGCGGTGTGGGTGACGGCCGCACCTGTCCCACCGGTCGTTCCGTCGCCGCTCCTGGGCGGCTGCTTTGCAATTCTGGGCTGGACGATCGGCCTGCAGTTTCGGCGCGACCTGCTGCGTCCGCTGGTTGCGTCGCTGCCGATCATGCTTGCCGCCATCGTCGCGATGATGGCGTTGTGCGCGGCCTCGGCATGGTTGATCTCGGCCGCCTCCAACGTCAGCTTCCTGACGGCCTATCTGGCGACCTCTCCCGGCGGTGTCGAATCGATCGTGGCCATCGCGCTAGGCACCAACGCCGACATGAATTTCGTAGTGGCCACCCAGACGCTGAGGCTGTTTTCCGTCGTGCTTTGCGGCCCCTGGCTCGCCAAGCGGATTACCAGATCGCTCAGCGCATAGCCCCGGTTTCATTGGGGCGGCAGCAGATCCTGAAGGTCCCGCAGCGACGGCTTTGCCGTCGTCTCGGGGCGGACGTTGCGGTCGGGCAGTGCAAGCCCGGCGGGCGGAGCCTTCGGAATGGCCGACGCATCGAGGCGGGCACCGCCCTCCAGCCGGATCGGCGCGCAGCCCGTCAGAATGCCGTCTTTCTTGAGGCCATTGGTCAGTTCGATGGCGAAGACGGCACCACGTTCGGCCAGCGAGATCAGTGCGCTGCCACGGGCGAACGACATTTTCGCGCGCCATACGGCACGGTCCTGCGCCAGATCTCCAAGCGTGGTGTTGTAGACGATGGAAAGGCGAAACCCGTTTGAATCGACAACGCCCCCACCGGCGGCAATCGACAGCACCGTATCCGCCCGGAACGCCGCGGCCTTGTTTATCGAGAGGTTCCGATCGAGTTCCAGGCCCGTCACCTCGTCGAAAGCGGCCGTTGCGTTGCAGGCGCGCACGATGTCCTGAAACTTGGCGCGGAACGCCGTCGAGAAGTCCGGCCCCCAGCCCATGCCGGCCGGTGAAATCACGAACATGCGCTGCGGCCGCCCGGCATAGTCCTGGGCGCGCACGCTCGTCACCGTAGTGCGCGGCGCGCACGCGGCCAGCATCATGACTGCCGCCGCCAGAAACACTATCGGCACACAGCGCCGCATGCCATGCATTTGCCCGCGCACGCGGTCAGGAACCTTGGAACGCATAGGTGAAATAGTAGGAGGAAGAAACCGAACGCATGGTGTATGTCTCACCGTTGCGCGTGACGCGGTAGCAGGTCTGCATCGCGCTGAAGCGCGGATTGCCCACCGCCAGGCAGACCTCGTTGCTGTTGGGGGCCACCGTCAGCTGGCCGTTCGAGTAGCCGCCTGAACGCATGTTGGTCACACCGAAGGAACCATTCGGGCTGAACCGCATTTCGAGCTGCACACCGCTCGGCGCCGTCACCATGATCCGACCGAGCGACGCGACATGGCGGCTCAGATCGTCCCCCGACACCACCGTCGCTTCCGGTCCGGAGAGTGGCGGCACATTGGATGGCTTTGGCGCGGCCGCAACCGTGGCGGTTGCCTGCTCGGCGCGAAACTTCTGCAGCGCGGCGGTAGCGCGTGCCGGTACCTGATCGATCCAGGCCGCCGGGATGGCAAAGTTCAGATTCTGCGCATCACGGATCGTCATGTAAGACACGCCGACCAGACGCCCTTCCGAATCGAACAGCCCGCCGCCGCTGGACCCCGGCGAGATCGGCGCCGTCATCTGCAGGCGTACGATATTGTCATCCCTGTCGTGATGGAGCGCGGCCAGCAGTCCGTCCGATAGCGTCAGCTCCAGGCCGCGAGGCGCGCCCAAGGCATACACGCGGTCCCCGACCTTCAGGCTGGCGAGCGGTGCGACCGGGACTGCGGGCGCGGCAAGATCCTTCGCGCGCAGGATGCACAGATCGCGATCCACATCCGCATATTCGAGACGAGCGCCATGCGAGGTGTTCTCACGCTTGACGGCAATGCTCTTGCCGTGAAACAGCACATGGCAATTGGTGACCAGCTTGTCCGGTCCGATCACGACTCCGCTGCCCTGACCAATACGGCGCACCTGGGCATCGAACACGTGGACGACCCAGATGCTGGGCGCGCGCAGCGCATAGATCTGGGCCGCATCGAGCGCGTGCGCCGGTGCCGCCAGCAACTGCGCGCAAAGCGCGCCGGCGACGACCGAAAGCAGCTTCCTGACCCCGCCGCGGCTGACCATGCCGCGGAAATTCTTGTGTTTTGTGAGCATCCGCGACCGTTGATTTTGGAATTTGAATAACGACGGAAACCGCGACGCGAGTGTAACGGAATAAGTATTGAAAGAGCGTCGACGTTGCGCGCACCCCACGTCATGAGGAGGTGGCAGACAGGTGGGGTGCGGGAACTTGTTTGGTTCCCAAGTCAATATCGGGGCTGCCTTCGCCGGGCCGCCATACCGATATGCCAAATCGGTCGTTTGGCGATAACGGTGACGCAGCTAGACTGGGCGCCCAATTTTCAGACTGAAATCAAGCGTTTCATGGCTTTCCCAATCACTACCCGCGTGGCCCTGGCCATGACATTTGGCTTGGCCGCCGCAGCGGCCACCGGCAACGCTACTGCCGACACCTATCCCAGCCGTCCGATCCGCCTGGTCGCGCCGTTCCCGCCGGGCGGCGCCACCGATGTGCTGGCGCGACTACTAGGCAAGCAACTTGGCGAGCGGCTGGGCCAGCCCGTGGTCGTGGAAAACCGCGCCGGCGCGGGCACCATCGTCGGTGCCAGCTATGTTGCCAAGGCAGCGCCGGATGGCTATACGCTGCTACTGACGGCGGGCACTACCACGTTCACGATCAACCCGGCGCTGCAAAACAACCTGCCATACGATCCGGTGAAAAGCTTCGAGCCGATCGGCTTTGCCACGCGCCTGCCGCTGGTACTGATCACCAATCCCAAGGCACAGATCGCGGACCTGAAGCAGCTGGTTGCCAAGGCCAAGGCCGAGCCCGGCAAATACAGCTATGGAACGTTCGGCGAAGGCAGCACCGCGCATTTCGCCGGTGAACTGCTTTGGTACAACGCGGGCATCAAGCTCGTGCACGTGCCCTACAAGGGCAGCGCGCCGGCCATGAACGATCTGATCGGCGGACAGATTCCGCTGGCCATCGACACCGTGACGGCGGCGGCGCCACAAATCAAGGCGGGCAAGATCAAGGCGCTGGCGGTAACCACTGCACGCCGGTCCGCGCAACTTCCCGATGTGCCGACGGCCGCGGAGGCCGGTATTTCCGGCGTCGACATCGATGCGTGGTCCGTGCTGACCGCCCCGCGCGGCCTGCCCGCCGACGTCAAACAAAAGCTGACGAAGGCGTTGGCCGATACGCTGGCCGATCCCGCGACACGCAAGCAACTGATCGAAGCCGGCTTCGAGCCTCGCTATGGCACACCGGCCCAGGCCGAGGCGCAGATCGAGGCCGAGCTGCCAAAGATGCGCGCCATTGCGCGCCGGGCAGGCATCAGCAGCCAGTAACCACGACGCAATCCGGCGGCGTTCGCGCCGCCGTTCGCAGGCACGAACCACCAACGGTCACGCCCGCAACCGCCCAAGCACGTCCGGATTTGCCAGATTCACCGGCATACCGGCAAAGAAGCTGTTGATATTGTCGAACGCGCCGCCGTAGTACGCCTCGTAGTTGTCCTTCTCCACGAAGCCGATGTGGGGCGTGCACAAGGCGTTATCGAGCCGCAGCAGCGGTTCATCGGCGCCCAGCACCGGTTCCCGTTCGTACGCATCCACGGCGGCAAAGCCTGGTCGCCCGGCCTGCAATGCGCTGACCAGCGCGCCCGCCTCGACAAGCTCGGCCCGGCTCGTATTGACGAGCAGACCCGTGGGCTTCATGGACGCAAGATCCTGCGCCGTGACGATGCCTTCGGTGTCCGCGTTCAGCCGGATATGCAGGCTGACCACATCGCTCTCCGCGAAGAACGCCTCGCGCGATGGCGCCACCTCGAAGCCATCGTTGCGTGCATCGGCGGTGGATGCGTCCCGTCCCCACACCCACACTTTCATGCCGAACGCCCGGCCAAAGTCCGCCACCTGCCTGCCGATGCGCCCATAGCTCCAGACTCCAAGCCGCTGGCCGCGCAGTTGCTGCCCCAGGTAACCCTGCCACTGCCCGGCACGCAGCCGGTTCACTTCCGCCACGAGATGGCGCCGGCTGGCCAGTATCAGCGCCCACGTCAGCTCTGCCGTTGCAGCGCCGGAGCCGCTGCCCTCGGCTACCGCAATGCCGCGTTCGGTGCAGGCGCGCAGATCGATGTGTCCCGCCACCTTGCCGGTCTGGCTGATCATCCGCAGCCGTGGCAAGCGATCGAGCAATGCCGCCGTGACGACAGTCCGCTCACGCGTGAGGACGATGGCATCGGCATCGGCCAGACGCGCCGCCAGCGCGTCGACCGGCTTCACGTTGTCATGGTGGACGATCACGTCATGGCTGGCCAGCCGCGCAAAACAGTCCAGGGTGCGGACACAGTCCTGATAGTCGTCGGGAATCACGATGCGCATATGAGACCTTGTCTGGCGTCCAGCCGGTTATCGGGTGCCGATGAGTGTAGGAAGAAAACGACGGGAGAAAAGCCTTTATTTCCATTCCGTGGAAATCAAACGTTTCAGACCCTGTTCGGCGCTCGCGCATTGTCCTAGATTCAACGTTGCGTCCCGAAGTGCCGCCGTCTCACGCCATCCGAGATCGCTGTCGGCGGACGCCATCAAGATAACAATGACAAAGGAGCGCCCCATGCCCACCTACCAGCTACAGGTCAACGGCAAACAGCATGCCGTGGACGTCGATAGCGATACCCCTCTTCTCTACGTGCTACGCGACAACCTTGCGCTGCACGGTCCCAAATTCGGTTGTGGCCTTGGCCAGTGCGGCGCCTGCACGGTGCTGTTCAACGGCGCGGCCACGCGGTCCTGCGTGCTGCCGGTGGCCTCGGTCGGCGATGCCCGCATCACCACGCTGGAGGGCCTGGGCACACCCGACAGGCCGCACCCGGTGCAGGCCGCCTTTATCGCGGAGCAGGCCGCCCAATGCGGATACTGCATCAACGGCATGGTGATGACGTCCGTCAGCCTGCTGGCGCAGAATCCCAAGCCTTCCGAATCGCAGATTCGTGACACCCTGGCTGGAAACCTGTGTCGCTGCGGCACCCATACCCGCATCATCAAGGCCGTGCAGCGCGCTGCCGAGACCGTAGCCAAGGAGGCATGACATGGATCGTCGCGCATTCCTCAAGGGTAGCGGCGGGCTGCTGGTGTCGTTCACCCTGCCCGGTCTGGTTTCCACCGCGCATTCGCAATCGGTCACGGGTATCGACGCCACGGGCCAGACCGTCGTCAAGACATCCACGGCCAAAGGCGAAGTCGACGCCTGGCTGGCGATTGGCCCGGACGGCCGCGTCACGGTCTACAGCGGCAAGGTCGATCTGGGCACCGGTGCACGGACCTCTCTCGCACAGATGGTGGCCGAAGAACTCGATGTCCGCTTTCACCAGGTCGACATGATCATGGGCGATACGTTGCTGACGCTCGACCAAGGTCAGACCGCAGGCAGCCTGACCATCCAGGATGGCGGCGGCACGCTGCGCCGCGCCGCTGCTTCCGCGCGACGGGCGCTGCTCGGCAAGGTGGCCTCGCAATGGTCCGTCGATGCCGGCACGCTCGTCGTGGCCGACAGCGTGATCTCCACCCCGGACGGCCAACGCAAGATCGGCTATGGCGAGCTGGTTGCCGGCAAGCCGCTGCAGGTGGCGCTGGACCCGAAGGTTCCGCTCAAGGCACCGGCCCGGCACAAACTCGTCGGCAAGAACGTCCCGCGCGTGGATATTCCGGGCAAGGTCACCGGCCAGTTCACGTTCATGCAGGATTTCCGGTTGCCGGGCATGCTGCACGCGCGCGTCATTCGCCCATCCGGCCCGGGTGCCAGGCTGGTCAGCGTGGACGAATCATCGATCCGTGATCTGCCCGGCGTGCGCATCGTCCGCAAGCAGGACTTTCTGGCCGTGGTCAGCCCGAGCGAATGGGGCGCCATCAAGGCCGCGCGCAACCTCAAGGTGAGCTGGGACGATCCCCCCCACTTCCCCGATCAGGCCGAGCTGTATGCGTACTGGCGCAAGCTGCCGGTCAGCAATGTCGAGACCGCCGCCAACAAGGGCGACGTTGCCACTGCGTTGGCGGGTGCGGCCAAACGCATCGAAGCCACGTACGAGTTTCCGCCCCATACGCACGGCTCCATCGGTCCCGCCTGCGCCGTGGGTGACTTCCGCGATGGCCAGTGCACGATCTGGTCGGCCGCGCAATCCACGCACTCGCTGCAAGGCGAAATCGCACTGACGCTCGGCGTAGACAAATCGAAAGTCCGCCTGATCTACCTGGACGGCGCCGGATGTTATGGCCGTAATGGTCATGAAGACTGCTCGGCCGACGCCGCACTGGTCTCGCAACTTGCCGGAGCACCGGTGCGCGTGCAATGGATGCGCGCCGACGAACACGGCTGGGACCCCAAAAGCCCACCGACGGCCATCGACATGAAAGGCGGCCTCGACGCGCAAAAGCGGCCTGTCGCCTGGCAATCCGAGTTCTACGTCGCTGCGCAGAAAGGCTCGATCGCCGAGTTCCCGCTGCTGGCGACGGTCACCTCCGGCATCAAGCGACCGGCCTATGTCACGGGCAATATCTCGAAGAATGCGGACGTGCTGTACGCCCTGCCCAATGTCAGCACCAAGGTCTACCGGCTGACCGACAGCGCGTTCCGCACGGCTCACTTGCGCTCGCCTGGCCGACTGCAGAACTCATTCGCCAACGAAGCGTTCTTCGACGAACTGGCGATGGCCGCCGGCGCCGACCCGCTGCAATGGCGCCTGGACTATCTCTCCGATCCACGCGCGCGCGCCGTGCTGGAGGACGTGGCAAAGCTTTCAAACTGGAACGCGAAGACCGCCAGGGCAATCCGCCGCAAGGGAGACCCGCGCGACGTGGTCCGCGGTCGCGGCGTGGCCTTCGTCCGCTACGACAACGACCGCACCTACGTCGCCACCGTGCTGGAAGTGGCGGTCAACCGCAAGGACGGCCACATCCGCGTGACCGACGTCTGGTGCAGCCACGATTGCGGTCAGATCATCAATCCGGATGGCACGCGAAATCAGATCGAGGGCGGCATCGTGCAAACCATCAGCCGTGTGTTGATGGAGGAGCTGCGGTTCGACGCGCACCGCGTGACGTCGCTCGACTGGGCGAGTTATCCGATCCTGCGATTCCCTGACGTTCCGAACATCCAAATCAGTCTGATCGATCGACCGGAAGCACCGCCCTGGGGGGCCGGGGAAATGGCGCCGGCCACGATTCCAGGGGCCGTTTCCAACGCAGTGTTTGCGGCCACGGGCGTGAGACTCAGGTCGGTGCCGTTCTTGCCGGAGAAGATGCTGGTGGGGTTGAGAGGGACGGGGCGACGGCTTGAGGGGAAGGTCGGGGTCTGAGGTTGGATGGACTGTTGGCTGCCGGGGTTTTTGACTCGGTAGCCAACACTCATAACGTGGGCGCGTTGCTCGTCTTCGCACAGCGGCCCTTACAACCCCTTCTCCACCATCTCCAACAACCTCTCCCCAATCACCCCCGCCTGCTCCTTCGCCCTGCTCCGCAGTGGCCCATCTATCAGCAGCACTGCCAATCCGTGCACCGCCGACCAGGCGATGTACTCCGCCCCAGGCCTCCGCTCCGCCGACAGCAATCCGGCCTCGACCCACCGATCCAGCGCAGCCCCAAGCAATTCAAACGGATTCAGACCGCTATTGCCCGCTTTCGCCGGGTCCGCATCGCCCTCTACATCGTCAGGCACCGAAAACGCTGTTCGAAATAACCCAGTCTCGACCAACGCAAACTGCAGATAGCCGATCCCCACCGCACGCAAACTGCCGCGTGCACGTTCGGCCGGTGTGGCATCGGGTGGGATCGCCGCCATCTCGGCTTCCATCGCCATCGCCAGGCTGGAGAGCGCCGATGCCCGCACCGCTTGCAGCAAATCCTGCCGGCTGGCGAAGTGACGGTAGGCGGCGTTGGGTACCACGCCGGCACGGCGCGTGGCTTCGCGTAAGACGATCGCGTCGGGGCCGCCTTCGCGGGCCAGGTCGATGCCGGCTTCCAGCAGCGCGCGGCGCAGGTCGCCGTGGCGGTAGGTGGTGCGGGTGGGAGGCGTTGCAGCGGCAGTACGTGTCATCTCAGCTCCCCATGTGGACGTTGTCCACTCATCTTCGAATAATAGTAGACAGTGTACACAAATACTGCCAGTTTCTGATACGCCACTGCGCGGCAAATATCGCGCCGCAAGCGCCACGTTTACAGGATGGGAGCGAACAGTTTTGCCACGTGCATGGCCACGCGCAGGATGACCGGCGAACCCAGAAAATCTTCGGAATCGATCTGGCGAGCCTGGGCGAAGTCGGCTTCGAGCATGCGCGCGACATCGGCGGCGAAGTCGGGATGCGCGGTCATCACCATCATTTCGAAGTTCAGGCGGAACGACCTGTTGTCCAGGTTGGCGGTGCCGACGGCCGCCGCTTCGTCGTCGATCAGAATCACCTTTTGATGGAGGAAGCCCGGCTGGTAGCGATAGATCTTCACCCCCGCGCGAACGGCCTGGTATGCGTAGATCGTCGATGCGCCGTACACCACCAGGTGATCGGGGCGGGACGGAATCAGGATGCGTACATCCACGCCGCGTAGCACTGCGAGCCGCAGCATGGCGAAGACGGCTTCATCGGGCACAAAGTATGGCGAAGTCATCCAGAGCCTGCGCGTGGCGGACTGGATGGCTTCCACAAAGAACAGTGAACAGGTTTCCTGTGCATCGGCAGGTCCGGACGGCACGATCTGGCACACCATGTCGCCCACGTAGCCGGGCGGTGGCGTCATCAGGAAGGGCACCTCGCGCGCGGCCCAGTACCAGTCTTCCGCAAAGGCCATCTGCAGGTCGAGCACTGCGGCGCCGCGGATATCGATATGCGTATCGCGCCACGGTGCCAGCGGCGGGCGGCGGCCCAGATATTCATTGCCAACATTGTGTCCGCCGACGAATGCCCGCGCCCCATCGACGATCACCAGCTTGCGGTGATTGCGGAAATTAAGCTGAAAGCGATTGACGAAGCCTGGATGGGTAGAAAACGGGCGCGCCTCCACACCAGCGTGCTGAAGGATGCGAATGTAGCCCCGCCCCAGCGCGTGGCAACCAATGCTGTCGTACAGGAAGTAAACCTTGACCCCGGCGCGGGCCTTGTCGCACAGGCGCTGCTGCAGCGCGCGCCCGAGTTCGTCGTCATGCACGATGAAGAACTGCACCAGCACTTGCTGCGTGGCGCCTTCGATTGCGGCGAAGATCGCTTCGAACGTGGCGTCGCCATTGATCAGCAGACGCACATCGTTGTTCTTCAGGCATGGCATGCCCGTCAGCGTCGGCAGCGCGCGCAGGTAGGCCTGGTCAGGCATCGGCAACACGGCGGCAGCCAGCGCTTCGCGCTCCTGCGCGGTCATGCCGTGGCGGATCTCGCGCAGGCGATCGTTATTGAAGCGGCGCGCGTTGACGTAGCCCTCGAAGCGGCTGCGCCCGAAGATCAGGTAAGGGATGATGGCGAAGTACGGCATCATCACCAGCGACCCGGCCCATGCGATGGCACCAGGCGCGGTGCGCACCGTCATGACGGCATGCAACGCCGCGATGATTCCAACGATGTGGAACGCGAGAATGACCGCGGCAATCACGCTAGGACTGAGCATAGGCACGTATACCGTGAACGGCCCTGGACAGGATGAGCCGTATTCTGGCACAGCGCGTCACTTCCCGGCAGCAAGCCGTGACGCACACCACGATTGCCCATTTTTTAATCACGCCGATCCGGTACCCGCCCACCGCATGGCCGCGCCAGCATCGGTCGCGGTTATCCACACAATCTGTGGATAACGATGAGGGTATTCCTATGATCACTCAGGGATGTTTCATCGGTCCTTTTAAGGGAACACCGATTGTTGCACCTATGCCCCGTCGATACGCTGCATCGTGTTTGCCCAATTCAATGCGTTTCGCAGGATCGATAGTGTGTCGTATGAATACTCCATCCAACATTGCGCTGCTGGCCAGCCGCACATCACCTCTCTATCCCATGCAGGAGTTGCTCTCCATTGCGGGATTCCAATGCAGCGTATTCCAGTCCGGCCGGGACCTGATCCACGGCCTGGGCCACGACAGCTACGACATGCTTCTGATTGACCGGGATCTACCGGACATTTCCGCCATCGACGTCATTCGGGCCGTACGTGCGGTACGCAACCGCGATGTGCCGATCGTGATGTTCTCGAGCGAGAGCAACGATGACGACATGGTTGAAGCGCTGGACGCCGGCGCGGACGATTACATCGTACGTCCGCTCAATGCGCGCGTGCTGCTTGCCCGCATCGCCGCACTGCGCCGCCGAATGGCAGGCACCCGTCTGTCGGCCCACATTCCGCTGCGCGCCGGCCCGTACGAGCTCAATAATCCGGGGCGCTACGCCATGCTGAATGGGCAACGCATTCCGATGACGCCCAAAGAGTTCGACCTCGCCATGCTGATGTTCGCCAATGCTGGCCGCATCCTGGCCACTTCCCGCATCGAAAACACCATCTGGGGACATTCGCTCTCCCATTCCTCGCGCGCGCTGGCCGGACTGGTCTCGCGCATGCGTCGCACGCTCGATCTCTGCGCCGAAAACGGGGTGACGGTCACGGTGGTCTATGCGCAAGGCTACCGGCTGGACATTCTCGACAGTGCCGCGCGCGCCGAGCTGACCGCCCATCGTGCGCCGCGCCTGAGCATCGCGGCACTGGCTGACCACTAAGGGGCCGACCGCTAGTTCTCCAGCTCTCCGCGAGCGGCAAGGTCGGCGATGTCGATGCATACGACACCCCGCTCCACGCCCTTCGCCCTGCGTTTGGCCACCGCGGCGGCAGCGCCGACATGCTGGCTGCCAAGACGCCAGGTGGCCATCGCCTCGGCGCCGACGCGAACCGCACCCACGGCCATCGTCACTGGCGGATAGAACATCGGGCGCCCGTGACGATCCTCACCCTGGATGCCGCCGGCAGCGCGATCTGCCGGCGCATACATGGCCAGCGCGCCGTCGTTGAAGCGCGTCATCGCATCGTGAATGCGCACCTCCCAATCGTCCCCCTGGAACAGCACCAGGAAGTCGTCGCCGCCGATGTGCCCCAGGAAGTCGCGGGCCGGATCGCAGGCCTGCGCCAGAATGGCGGCGGCACCTTTGAGCAACTCATCGCCCTTCCAGTAGCCGTAGTGGTCGTTGAAGGGTTTGAAGTGGTTCAGATCGGCATAGCAGGCATGGAACGGGCTGCGTGCCTCGATCAACCGGTCGATATGCTGATTCAACAGAATGTTGCCCGGCAGGAATGTCAGCGGGTTGGCATAGCGCGCCGCTTCCATGCGCACGTCGGTAATGGCGCGCAGCAGGTCCGCGCCCGTGCCAAGACCTACATAGCGGCCTTCGTCGGTGATCACAAAACCGTCCGCCAGCGCACGCGACGGCTCGCCGGCAACGTGCTGGGCCATCTCCTCCAGCGTGGCACGCCTGTCGAAGCAGACAGGTTCAAGGTTGGCCAGCGCAATGCATGCCTTGCGGCCGTATAGCTCGCGGTGAAATGGCGTCGCGTACCGATCAATCAGCGTCTGCCGGTTGATCAGCGCGATGGGACGCCGGCCTTCGTCGACCACTGCCATCGCATGCAGGTCGCTGTGTTCATGAAACCGCGCCAGTACATCGTTGTTCGGAGTTTCTGCACTGACGGCCGGCATCGGACGCAATAGTTGTCCCGCTGTCATGCCCGACCAGCCGGTGCGTAGCGTTTGCGGAAATACAGCGATCTGACGCGATGCCAGCACCGTACGCACCTCCGCCGTGATCTCGCTGGGCGGATGTGCGGCAGGACGTCCCAGAAAATAGCCCTGCCCCGCCGCCACGCCCAGATCGCGCACCAGCGCCAGTTCCTCGGCGGTCTCGATGCCCTCGGCAATCACGCGGCCGCCCAGCGCGTGCATCATGTTCAGGACAGCCCGCAGCACCTCCAGCCTGCGTGAGCTGGCCTGAATGCCGCGCACCAGCGATTTATCGATCTTGATGTATTGTGGGGTCAGCTCGGCCAACCGGTCCAGGTTGGCATGGCCGGTTCCGAAGTCGTCCAGCGCGTACTGCATGCCCAGTTCCGTCAGCACCGCCACGACCTGCGCAAAGCTCGCGGCATCGCCTACCGCGGTCTGCTCGGTGACCTCGATGACCACGCGCGATGGTGCGATGCGGATTGCCGCGCCTTGCCCACCATCCAGGCCCAGCAGCGATGCCATGACGCGGCCGCGCTGGTCCAGCAGATGGCGCAGCGTCAGCGGACTGAAATTCAGGAACAGCTTGCCGGGCAGATGCAATGCCGCCCAGGACGCCAGCGCGGTCCGGGCCGCCGACATTTCCAGGGCCACGGTCGTGCCCGTCTCATGAGCCATGCGAAACAAAGCGTCAGGAGACGCGTGCATCGACCCGGCAGGCCCGCGAATCAGCGCCTCGTAACCCAGGACCTCCCCGCTTGCCAGCGTCACGATAGGCTGGAACACCGCATGCAGCGGTGGCGGTCGCACGGCCTCTCGGGCCGCAGCCAGATTGGAGGCAACGGTCAGCATGAAACGGATTCGGACGGATGGCAGGCCACCTGCTTGGTAACGGCCGGCCACAAGCATTCTTGAGCACGACTTTGCAATTCAGGCACACATGAAACGCGCGCCATTGCAGGACAGAAATATGTCATCCGTGTGACAAACTCGTCGCATGCCATTTGTCACATTGTTGTCATACAGGTCGCCGAGGATCACGCCGCACTGCAACAAGACCAGGCCCCGCGATACGTCTTCATGACCGCATCGACGAGAGGCCGGCCTGCTGCGGTTTGCCAGGGTCATGTATGGCGGAGCGTTGCTCCGAAGGAGTTCTGTTGTGTTGCAAGCCATCAAGCTTGGATTGCCGGGGCGGCGCGGCCAATCCGTATGGAAAGGACTGGCGGCGCTGCCGCTGGTGGTGCGTCTTTCCGCGGCGTTTGTCTTGATCTACGCGTTCGGCGCGATTGTCGGTCTCACCGGCATTTTCAATCTGATCGACCTGAAGCGCGACACCGACAAGCTCTACCAGCGCGATATGCGCGGCGCCATCGCGGCCGAGCGCGCACAGGCGTCGCTGGCCATGCTGGGCCGCGCGCAGCTTGCGCTGACGCTGGCCACCAGTTCCGCCGAACGCGATACCGCGTCCAACGATATCGCGCATGCTTCCAGGCAGCTCGATGCAGCGGTCGATGGCGTACGCCAGGCCGCGCCTGCCCAGGCCCGCGCATTGCTGAACGAACGCAAGGCCGCCGGAGAACTGGTGGACAAGTACGTCGACCTGATCCGCAAGCAACCGCTCGACTCGCTGCAATTCGATGCGGCGGTCTCCATCGACGGCCATTTCCTTGGCGAGCAACTGCAAAAGCTTGGCGCACTGATCGAAACCACACGGGTGTCGATGGCCCAGCAGGCTGCTGATACGGTAGCTGGCGTAGCCTCGGCACAGGTGACGGCGCAAACCGTGATGAGCGTGTTGCTGGTGGCCAGTTTGGTTTCGGCCGCCGCGCTCGCATGGATTGCCGCACGCAGCCTGACGCGCGAACTCGGCGGGGAGCCGCGCGATGCAGCGAGCATCGCCACGCGCATCGCCAGCGGCGACCTCACAGCTCGGATTACCTTGCGCGAACACGACAGCAGCAGTCTGCTGTTCAACCTGGCGGGCATGCGTGATCAGCTCGCCGGCGTACTGGCGCGCATTCAGCAGTGTGCGCACGAGATTTCCACTGCAAGCGACGGCATCGCCCACGGCAACCAGGAATTGGCCACGCGCACCGGGCAGCAAGCCAGTGCGTTGACGGAGGCCACGACCAATGTCGCGCGCCTGACCACGCTCGTCCAGCAGGCCCATGCACAGGCGCAGGAGTCCAGCGACATGGCCAGTCGCGCCCGCGAGGCCACGGGAGTCGGCATGGCGGCAGTGCGCGATATGAGCGGCGCCATGTCGAACGTCCACGCGCAGTCCCGCAATATCTCGGAAATCGTGTCCGTCATCGAAGGCATCGCCTTTCAGACCAATATCCTGGCACTCAACGCCGCGGTGGAAGCTGCGCGAGCTGGCGAGGCAGGCCGAGGCTTCGCCGTCGTGGCGCAGGAAGTGCGCGCCCTCGCCCAGCGCAGTGCCACCGCCGCACGCGAGATTGGCGGCATCATCGGCGATGCCGCCAATGAAATCGCCCGTGGCGCCGACCTCAGCGGCCGCGTGGAGGCGGCCATGTCGGGCATCGACGCCGCCGTGAACCACAGCCATACCCTGGCCGCCGAACTGCGCATGCTGGCCGACGAACAGGCCGATGGCATCCGCACCGTGGGCGACGCGCTGTCCCGGCTGGAACAGACCAGCGCCGACAATGCCAAGCTCGTCGACGTCGTCAGCGAGCAGGCGACACAGCTCGATCACCAGGCAGCCTCGCTGGAAGCCGACGTTGCACGCTTTCAGTTCTGAACCCTGAGTTTCTGCCGCACTGCCACAAACTTCAGCTTCGTCGCGCGCCGCCGTAATTAAGTCAGATCCGATTCGCTATACGGCCGCCCACCGTTAGCATGGCGTTTGCGCCATCGCCTTGAAAGCGGGGGCCGATCGAGACTTGGATCAACGCTGAGGCTGACGGAACGCGGAGAACACGCATGCTACGCAAGGCAGTGCAGGACGATATGTCGTTCCAGGAAGATTTCGAAGCAGCCGGCCGCGACTGGGCACCCAGACTCAAGCCCTGCGGAACCTGTCACGCCTGCGAACAGGCGGTCGGCCAGGCAGACCTTTTCTGCAGCATCACCTGCCAATACGCATTCGAGCATTTCGAAATGCGATTACTGCAGAAGGGCTAGAACAATCTGTCAGTTATTGGCTGTTAGCCTGCCCCGCCGGGCCGTCTGCCCGCTTCGTGTCATTCCGGCGAACATTTCCTTTCAAATTCCTGTCAACCAGGCTCGCTCACCACCCGTTGAGGCGTGCATTACGGCGATATCCGCAGCGCGGATCAGGCCGGAAAACAAGGCCTGGCGCGGCAGGTGTGTCCGCGAGAAACACTTGGACCCACGCAGTAACCGGCATTTACGAGTCCCGCGTAAAAGTTACACAACTGTTGCACTTACGAACACTTTGTGTCGACTTTCCCACGCAAAAGCCGGATACGCTTGATTCATCCCATCACCGATTGACCACGAGAAATCATGACCGAACGCCTCATCATGCTGGACGTACCCGGCGTCCTGTACTCGGACCGCTCCGCTGCCCGCCTGGGTGGTACGCCAAACACGGGGACCCTGCGTGACGTCAGGTTTTTCGATCCCATCGCCCTGGGCTATCTGCGCCGCCTCTTCGGTATTGCCGGAGCCCGTGTGGTGGTTTCGGACGCGTGGCGCCGAGGCACGCCGGCCGCCATCTTCCAGCAACTGGACCTGCAGGTGGAGGGAATGACGCCGCCGGTGCAAGGCGGGCATGTCGCGGAAATCGATGCCTGGTTCAGCCAGCACGCCGCGCCGGGTGCCTGGGTCATCCTGTCGACCTCGCCGGCCGCGTCCTTCACCGAGGCACAACGTGCCCGCCTGGTGCAGGTAGACCCGGCCGAAGGTCTGACCGTGGACAACTTCCGCCGCGCGCTGGACATCCTCGGCGTCGCCTGCCCGTCCACCGTCACGCCGGATTCGCGTGTAGAGCCCGGTCTGAAGGCCAAGCTGCGCCACCTGCAACGCCTGGCACGCGATGAACCCGAGCGTTTCATGCCGGCCCCCGCCGCCGCCGAGGCACGCGAGCAGGCGATGGCCATCGCCGTGGCCAGCCTGACCGGCAAGCATCTGGAGCCGATCGGCATCCACGCATAAGATTGCCGCCTTAGCATCACGCCGTGATGCAATGCAAAAAAATGGCCGCCAGTCATGGCGGCCATTTTTTATGCTGGGTCTGAGAATTAGCGGGCGTTGAGCTTCACGGCCGGGAAATCCACCGGTACGTTGAAGGCAACGTTGATGTAGTTGGTGAACAGGTTCAGCGCGACATGGGCGACGATCTCGACTATCTCGCCGTCGTTGAAGCCCACTTCGCGCAGCCGCGCCACATCCGCGTCAGACGCCTGGCCGCGTGCCTCCACCACCTGCAGCGCAAAAGCCAGTGCCGCCGCCGTTTTCGGATCTTCTGATTGGCCCGACTGGGCCGCCGTCATCTCGGCCGACGACGCACCGGCCTTGCGTCCAAGCGCCGTGTGAGCAGCCAGGCAGTATTCGCAACGGTTGCGATCGGCCACGGCCACCGCGATCTGTTCGCCAAGCTTCGCCGGAATGACGCCGCCGCCGAGCGCGCCAAAGGCACCCCACATCGACTGCAGCGCCGCCGGCGAATTCGATACGGCACGGAACATCTGGGGAACGCCGCCAAAGGCGGCCTGGATCTGGTTCAGGGCGGTCTGGCTGCCTGCCGGTGCGGACTTCGGTTCGGGCAGAGGAATGCGTGCGGTCATGATGAATCTCCTGTACGGGTGGTTGACTGGTTGAGATCAGGACGTCGCCGTCCTTGGGTTCCACTATGGTCGCCCACGGCGTACGATGGGATACCATCCATCCAGAAAACTTACCTATTCGTCCAGCCGTGACCGCCACTCCCGTCCTACCTACCGTGGATCGCCTGTCCGCGCTGCTTGAGCGGTTCAGCATCCACGCGCATCTGTTCCACACCGGCCCGCTGTGCGGCGTCTCGCGCTTTCACGAACCGGATCGCGGCTTCCTGCACGTCATGCGTGAAGGCGAGATGAGCGTCACGCACCAGACCAGGGGTCTGCCGCGCCGGTTGGAAATCCGCGAGCCGTCACTGCTGCTCTATCCCCGGCCAGCGCTCCACACGTTTCACAATCCACCGGCCGAGGGATCTCAGTTTTCGTGCGCGACGCTGGAATTTGCCGGTGGCGCCAGGAATCCGCTGGCCCGCGCGTTGCCGCCGCTGATCGTGCTGCCCCTTGCCGAGGTCCAGGGGCTTTCACCCGCGCTTTCGCTGCTCTTCGCAGAAACCGAACAAGTGCGCTGCGGCCAGCGGCTGCTGGCAGACAGGCTGTTCGAAGTGGTGGTGATCCAGTTGCTGCGCTGGATGCTCGATCATCCCGGCCGGGTCGGCGTGCAGCCCGGACTGATCTCGGGCCTGTCCGATCCACGACTGGCTAGGGCGCTAGTGGCGATGCACGAAGCGCCGGGGGAGAACTGGAATCTGGAGAAGATGACCGCATGCGCGGGCATGTCGCGCAGCGCATTCGCCACCGCGTTCCGCGACGTCGTGGGCCAGCCGCCGGCCGATTATCTGACCGACTGGCGCGTGAGCCTGGCGCAGGCCAGGCTGCGCGGCGGCGCGCCGCTCAAGTTGCTGGCCGACGAACTGGGCTATGCCAATCCGTCGGCGCTGTCGCGTGTGTTTCTGGCCAGGGTTGGCCAGTCTCCGCGCGACTGGCTACGCGCGGAGCAGAAGCATCTGCCGATGCCCTAGCCGACTCAATAGTCGACCGTCATCGACAACTTGAACGTCCGCGGATTGCCGATGTACAGCGTGTTAGCCGAAGTCGAGACGCTCGCCCAGTAGGCCTTGTTTGACACGTTCTCCACGGCGGCACGCAGCGTGTAGCGCATCTGCGAAGCCTTGAAGGTGTAACGGGCACCGAGGTCGAAGCGGTTCCACGACGGCAGCGCAATCGTGTTCGTCGTGTTCGCATACTGGCGGCCGGTCTGGATGAAGCGGCCCGACACCGTCGCGCCGGCCAGGAACGGCAGGTCATACTCGCCGCTCAACGTCATGCTGTAGTTCGGCACACCCACGCCCTTCTTGCCTTCGGTCGCCGCGTTGCCCGTGTTCTGGTACTGCGAGTCGATATACGACACACCACCCAGCAGGCGCACACCGCGCAGCGGCTCGCCGAACACGCTCAGTTCCACGCCACGGTTACGCAGGTCCTGCAGGCCGAACACGTTGTTCGACTGCGTGGTACCAATCGGTTGCTCGATCTGGAAGAAGGCCAGCGTCGTGCCGAACGAGCCGGCGTCGTACTTCACGCCTGCCTCGTGCTGCTTCGACTTGGTCGGCGGGAACACTTCGCCACGGTTCACTGCCGTGTTGCCTGCCGTCGGACCCTGCGCCAGGCCCTCGATGTAGTTGTAGTACACCGAGAGATTCTGCAGCGGCTTCACGACGAGGCCGAACATCGGCGACGTCGCCGAATCGCTGTACGTCGACGTCTGCGCGCCCGTTGCGGTGGCATAACCGCGTACGTTGATCACCTGCTGACGCACGCCGGCGGTCAGCAGCACACGGTCGTTCAGGAAGCCGAGCGTGTCAGACACGGACACGCCGTTGAGGTTGGTCCGCTGCGTGACAAACGGATCGGACATATTGCCCGTGGCCGGTGCCGACGGATAGGCCACAATCGGCGCATTGTAGAGATTGGTCGCAAAGCTGCTGGAGAACTCAAAGGCGGTGGCCTTCTTCTGCTCCAGACCCGACCAGCTCAGATTGACCGTGTGCTTGACCGGTCCGGTCGTGAACTTGCCGCGCACACCGACTTCGCCGCTATACGTGTCCTGCTCGAACGGCACGGTCAGGCGGGTTGCGGTGCCAAAGCCGTTGTTGCCTACCGTGGCGCCGCTGTAGCTGCCGAACTCATTGGTGTGGTGACCGCCGAACGCGGCGTATGCCGTCCAGTCCTTCGTGATGTCGTACTCCGCGCGGATGGTGCCGTAGATATCTTCCAGCGAGGAATTGGTCCACGGTTGCGCGAAGTTCGTCGTGGCGGAGGGCACGGCCGGCAATGCGGTGCCCGACAGGTTGACCGTGCTGCGGCCCTGATAGATGCGCTGCTTCTGGTAGCCGAAATCGGCGTTCACACGGAAGTTATCACCCTGGTAATCCATGCCCAGCGTGAACAGGCGCTGCTGACGGCTTTCGTTGTCGATGGCCGTATCGCCGCCGCGCGCCATCGCATTGACGCGCACGCCGAACTGCTTCTTGTCGCCGAAACGACGGCCCACATCGATGTGGCCGCCAGCCTGGCCGTCGCTCGTGTAGTCGAGTGTGCCCTGCGTAATCGGTGCAGCCGTGGCGTACTTCGGCACCAGGTTGATCGAGCCGCCGACGGTGCTGCCGGTGGCCGACACGCCGGTCAGGAACGCGTTGGCGCCGCGGAACACTTCCACACGCTCCAGCCCTTCGGTCGACGCGAGCTGGCGCGGCGCGATGCCGTACAGGCCGTTGTAGCTCAGATCGTCCGAAGCAAGCTGGTAGCCGCGCACCACGAACGTCTCGGCGAAGTTGCCAAAGCCCGAGCTCACGCGAATCGCCGGGTCATCGGCCAGCACCTGACCCACAGTGCGTGCCTGCTGGTTCTGGATCTGCTCCGCCGTGTACGACGTGACGCTGAACGGCACATCCATGAAATCCTGGTTGCCCAGCACGCCGATACGGCCGCCGCGCGCAACCTGGCCGCCGGCATAGGGCGCGGGCAGCTGATCCGGCGATGCTTCGCCCTTGACGGTCACGGTCGGCAGCGTTTGCTGTGCCGATGCCTGCGCGGCAGGCGGGGCGGCTTCCTGGGCAAACGCCAGCGACGGCAGCACGCCCGCCGCGGCCAGGGCCGTGACGATGTGGCGAAGGTTGGTACGAGAAGAACGTAAGGCGCGCGCGCGAGCGCGGGGTACGGCAAAAGACAAGATGACACTCCCAAAAATGAAAACGATTTCTCCAGCACCGCGATTCCCGACGCGGCGGACAGACATGACCTGTGTCCGTAAATAGCGGCATCGCTCTGCTGGCGATGCTCGTGACCTGCTTATGGCTGCATGAGCCAGGGCGATGCCAACGCGGCGGCAACGCCCACTGCAATCGAGGCATTGGCTAGGCGTGGCGCAGCTTGCGGCGCCCACGAAAACGCGCCGACCACGGTCATTGCACCGACCGTCAGCACGCCTGCCCAATACACCACGCCGAACGCCCAGCCTTCAGCGAGTACACACGCCGTCAATGCCAGCGCCAGCGCGATCGTTCCCTGCCAGCGCAAGCGCGTGACGCGCGCCGGTGCGGGGACGCTGCCTCGGCCAAACATGTCGGCGTGGTGGCGATCCATCGCCTGCGCCAGCCATGCAAATCCCGCAATCGCAAAGCCCAGACCCGCCACGCAGGCAGCCCCGACCGAAATCGTTGCGATCCCATCGGTCATTGCGCAACCTCCTGCGACACCGCGCGCGGTGCGGTCGCCTTGCGCGTCACCGTGCTGCGACGGCCCAGCATCCATGCCGCGGCACCCAGGCCAATGCCAAGCACCAGCACGGTCAGGTCGAAGCCCGCCACCACGGCCGGGCCGTGAAGCAGCGTGACGCCCAGATGGGTCGACGTCGTCAGCGCGTTGAGCAACGGCAGGCCGGCAAACAGCACCGCGCCGGCCCATAGCTGCGCGCGCCACATCGCGCGAGTCGGGCGCCATTGCCCGAGCACGGCCGCCAGTGCCCAGGCCGCGAAGAATGCCTGAATCTCGGTAGCCTGACGTTGCGCCAGATCGACTGGCAGCAAGCGGTTGGCCCAGAAGTACACGGCGATGGCGATAGGCAGCCCCGCGATGACGCCCAGGTTCAGCGCCTCGACGAGCCGCAGCCCAAACGGCGTGCGCCCGGTTGCGGCGATACGCTTCGCGTGACTCTGGCGTGTTTTCACGGCCCACAGCAATGCACCCGTCGCCACCATCAGGCAGCCCGCGATGCCGGACGCGAAGAACAACGCGCGCAGCAACTCCGGCGCGAAGTGGGCCACATGGAGTCCGACCATCGTGAAACGCGTGGTGCTGGCAGGCGCGACTTCATCGCCCAGCTTCGCCTGCAGCGCGCCGGTGGCGCCCGCGAAAACCACTGTGGGCGCCGTCGTGCGGATATTGCGGCCGTCTTCGCGCGTCACCGACACCGTGGCATTGGCCTTGTTCGGCGCGTCCACGACGATGCGCCGTGGCGCCGCGCCGTCCCAGTGCGAGGAGGCCTGCGCCAGCATCGGTGCGATAGGCGCGAGCGGCGCGGCCTCCGTCGACGCCTTGACGCGCGGCGCGCGCGCCGCCACCTCGGCATTGAATGCCTGCTCGTTGCCCTTGTACACGGCCTGAATTCCCCAGGGCATATACATGAACAGCAGCGTCACCAGGCCCGTGTAGGTAATCATCAAATGGAACGGCAATGCCAGGACGGCCACGGCGTTGTGGGCGTCCAGCCATGACCGTTGCCCCTTGCGCGCACGGAACGTGAAGAAATCGGCAAAGATGCGCCGGTGCGTAATCACGCCGCTGATGATGGCCACCAGCATGAACATCGTGCAGAAGCCGATGATCCAGCGCGCCCAGATCGCGGGCATGTAGTGCAGATCGAAATGCAGGCGATAGAGGAATTCACCGCCTCGGGTATCGCGCGCACCGGGCACCGGTTCGCCGGTGGCGGCATCGAGCGTGCGAATCTCCAGCCGGGCGCGCGGCGATTTGCCGGCATCGGCAGGTGTGGCCTTGCGGGTCCAGAACATCGAGATAGCCGGATTGCGCTCGTCCGGCATTGTGATGAACCAGCGCTCGGCGTCGGGCGCCTCGCGTTGCAGATAGGCGTAGGCGCGCTGCGCGGCGTCTCCGGCGGGCACTTTCTGGCCGAGCATGCCGTGCAGCTCGGGCTTCATCCAGATCGTGATCTCGTCCTTGTAGTAGCTGGCGGTACCGCCGCAAAACACCAGGAACAGCACCCAGCAGACCAGCAGGCCCGACCACGTATGCAGCCAGGCCATCGACTGGCGCAACCCTTGCCCTTTTTTGAGTTCACTCATCACGCACCACGCAGGGCAAGCCAGCCTAGCGCCAGCACGGCGGCTGGCACGATCAGGCCGATCCACGCGCGCCAGGCGGTATCGGCGGCAAACACCCAGACCACCGCCAGCGCGAACCAGAGAAACGACAGCAGCGTGGATGTGACCACGGCCTCGGGCCGGGCCATGCCGGTCCATTGCGCCAGCACCAGCGAGACGCATCCCGTAGCCAGTGCGGCCACGGCATAACCACCCAGGATGGCGGCCATCGCACGCGAGGCAATCGCCATGCGATATCCGAGCGGAACGCCCTGCTTCATGTCTGTCTGCATCGAAAAAATCCAGCGCACATGATAAGCGTTCTCATCTGCATTGTCTTCAAGGACGTACGACGAGATACGTTTCCGGCACAAGACATTGGCAGACATGTCGCAAATGGCGCAAATCCCGCCTGGCGTCGCGGAATTAGGGCGCCGATATTCGCACAGAGATTTTCATTGAATTCTGCATTGCAGAATTCTCGTTCCGCCGTGCGGTTGACACTCGTCGAAGAACGATGGGACGATCCACTTCATCGAATACCGGCGACTCTCGCAACGCCGGACAGCCTTACCGGAGACATCATGCGCAGTACCGCCGTACCCGCGGCCCGTTCTGGGCCCGCAGCCGCCTCGCCCGCATCCACTGCTTCCTCCCCTGCTTCACCGCCACCTTTCGAGCCGGCGTTCGATCGCCTGCATCAGACGATGGCGCCCTGGGTGGCCAGCGCGCCCGACCGCGTCGCGATCGTGGATGCGCACCGCGCGCTGCGCTACGCCGAACTCGACATCGCCGTGCGCGAGACGGCGGACACGCTGTCGAAACTCGGCGTGCGTGGCGGCGACCGCGTGGTGCTGGTGACGGAAAACAGCGTGGGCTGCGCGGTGGTCCTGCTCGCATTGAGCGCGCTCGATGCCTGGTCGGTGCCCGTCAACGCGCGGCTCTCGCAACGTGAGATTGCCAACATCGTCGAACACGCCGGTGCGCGCGTGACGCTGTATCTGGACAACGATTTCCCCGAAGCGCGCGAGCACGGTCTGGCGCGTGGCGCGCAATGGGCCGAGTGGACGCACGTGGGCAAGCTGCTGGTCAGCGCCGTCGATAACAGCGTGACGCCCGAGCCCGTGGAAGCCGACCCGCGCCAGCAGGTAGCGGCGATGATCTACACCACGGGCACCACCGGTGCGTCGAAGGCCGTGATGCTGACCCACGCCAACCTGATGTTTATCGGTCATTCCAACCGCATGCAGTCGCGGGTGCAGCCCGGTGACCGCATCTACGGCGTATTGCCGATCTCGCATGTGTATGGCCTGTCGGTGCTGCTGGTCGGCCCGGTATCCAACGGCGCAACGGTCTACTACGAGCCGCGCTTCCGGCCCGAGAAGCTCGTGCGCGCACTGATCGACGACCAGTTGACTGTGCTGCACGGCGTGCCGGCCATGTACGCCAAGGTGATCGAATGGGGCCGCGCCAACGGCCAGTCCCTGCGCACGCCGTCGCTGCGCATCGCCCAGTCTGGCGGTGCGCCGCTGACGGTATCGCTGAAGGCTGCTTTCGAGGACGCCTTCGGCATCGTGCTGAACAATGGTTACGGCATGACCGAGACTTCGCCAACGGTGTGTCAGACCCGCGTGGAAAGCCCGCGCAGCGACTGCTCGGTTGGTCCCGCGGTACCCGACGTCGAAATCCGACTGGGCGAGCTCCTGCCCGACGGCAGCGGCGAGCTGCTGGTGCGCGGACCCAACGTGATGAAGGGCTACTACCGGCGTCCCGACCTGACCGCACAGACCATCGACAGCGATGGCTGGCTGCATACCGGCGACCTAGCGCGCATCGAGGACGATGGCGCGGTGTCGATCGTCGGCCGGTCCAAGGAAATCATCATCCACTCGGGCTTCAACGTGTATCCCGAGGAAGTCGAACAATCGATCAATGCGTTCCCGGCCGTGCTGCAGTCGGCCGTCGTGGGGCGCACGGTGGAAGGCAACGAGGAAGTGATTGCGTTTGTCGAGATTCGCGGCGGCATGACGCTGGACGAAACGGCGTTGCGCGCCTTCCTGCGTGAGCGCCTTTCCCCCTACAAGATTCCCGCCGAAATCCGCACGGTGGCGCAGCTGCCCGCCGCGCCGTCGGGCAAGATCCTCAAGGCCCGGCTGCGCGAGCAGCTGGCGGCCGGCAACGTATGAGCAGCCTCATGGAAGATACCCTGATCGACCTCGCGGACGCGCCGGAAGCCGGCACGTCGCCCGCAAGAAAAGACAACCGCAAGGAAGACCGCCATTTCGTCACCGCGCTGGCGCGTGGACTCGACGTGCTGGCCTGCTTCCGCGCGTTCGATGCCGAACTGGGCAACGCGGAACTGGCGCAGCGCTGCGGTCTGCCGAAATCGACCATCTCGCGCCTGACACACACGCTGACCGAACTCGGCTACCTGCAGGCGCTGACGGACCCCGTGCGCTATCGCCTGGGCAGCTCGGCGCTGGCACTGGCACCGGCCGGACAGCAAGGCGTGGACGTACTGTCCGTGGCCAAGCCGTTTATGCAGGAACTGGCCGAATTGTCGCAAGGCGTGGCATCGCTGATCGTGCGCGATCGCGGCCGCATGCTGATCTACGAGAACTGCCAGTCCGAGAGCTACCTGACGCTGCGTGTGCCCGTGGGCAGCCGCGTGTCGGGCCTGACCACCGCCGCGGGCCGTGCTTATCTGCTGGCCCTGTCGCCAGCCGAGCAGCGCCAGGCGCTGACGGCCTTCCGCGCCGACGACAAGGTCAGCGCCGCGCAGGCCGAAGGCATCCTGTCGAACTGCCGCGACGAGCAGCGCCGGCTGGGCTGCACGACGTCGTTTGGCGAATGGCTGCCCGACATCAATTCGATTGCGCTCGCATTTCGCCCAGGGTCATCGCTGCCGCCGATGACGTTGAGCTGCAGCGGGCCGAACGCATTGGTGCCACCCGCGCATCTGCTGGAAAAGGTGCGGCCGCAGTTGCGGCACCATATCCGCAAGATCGAAACCGCGCTCGGCGTCGCGGCCTGAAGCAGCCACGGCCGCCTGCCAGTCAACGCGGCGGCCGGTCGCCTCCCTGCCGGTCGTTACCCTTTCTCGCCATCGTCGGAACCGTCGTCCCGGCGGTACGGCGGGCTCTTCGTCAGCCTGCCATCGAAGCGCGCATGCAGAGCGTTTTCCAGGCGGCCACCCAGCCTCAGCAGCAGCATGCCAAGCACCAGCGCGGTCACCACGATCGCGTAATAACCGGCGCCCGAGGCGGCCCCCAGTATGGCCGCCAGCCAGATGCCAGCCGCCGTGGTCAAGCCTTGCGGGCGATCATGCACGCCATGCCGGGCGATCACCCCCACCCCCAGAAAACCCACGCCGGTCAGCAGCCCCTGCAGCACGCGCGACATCGCATCGGCCGGGTGGCTGTCCAGCGTCACCAGGCAGACTGCCGTGGCGGCGCCCAGTGACACCAGACCGAGTGTGCGCATGCCGGCCGCCTTGCCGTGCAGGTTGCGGTCCAGGCCGATGACGGCACCCGCGGCAAGCCCGCCAAGCAGGCGCCAGAACAGTTCAAGCGAGAAATGGTCCATGTCGGCAAGCTTAGCGCGTGTCACGTCGACATGACAGTCGGGATTGCCGTACGATTCAGGTTCCCAATCCCTCGATCGGAACTGATCAAATGCCCCACCTCGTCATCGAACTCACCGAGAACACGCGCCTGACCTGCTCGCAGGAGGAGCTGCTCGACGAAGCCAATGCGGCATTGCTGTCGAGCGGCCAGTTCCAGGAACCCGATATCAAGTCGCGCTGTGTCACGCTGTCCACGTACCGCCAGGGCACCGAGCAGGCCGACCGTGCCTTCGTGCATGCCACGCTGCAGATACTGGACGGCCGCGACCAGGCCGTGCGCAAGCAGCTGGGCGAACTGGTAGTGAATGCGATTTCGGAAATGGTGCGTCCCGGTGCGCCGGGGCAGACCGTGCAGGTGACCGCGAACGTGGTGGAAATGGAACGTGCGACATTCTCCAAGCAGATCGTCGGCGGCTGATTGAGGCCGGCCGAATGCAGGCGCGGCAATCCTGGCCTAAGCTGAAACCTGCACCAGCCACGCCCGGCCCGCCACACGGCGGGCTGCCGCCAGCCATCCGCCGATAGCCGAGGGACTTCGCATGGACACGCCATTCCACCCGTTTTCGGACCTGTTCGCACAGCTCGGCCTGCCGTCCGACGAGGCCGGCATCCGGGCCTTTATCGCCAGCCATTCCCCGCTGCCCCAGGACAAGGAGCTTTGGGAAGCGCCGTTCTGGACGCCTGCCCAGGCCACCCTGCTGCGCGACGAAATCATCGAGGATGCCGACTGGGCCGAGGCCGTCGATCAACTCAACCTGGCGTTGCGCGCGCCGGTCTGAGACACCCGCAACGACGATGGACGCCCGCGCTCGATCGGGACTACCATCGTTCACCCACCCGGCAGGTGATTGCGACCCGCCACCCGCCGCGCCGCGGCGGGCATGCCAGTACGCTTTGGAGATCGTCATGCTGCTGCGCCGTCCTGTCTGCCAACTTGCAGTGACCACCCTGTTGCTTGCCGGCCTGACGCCCATGTTCCACGGGCACGCGCAGACGCCGCAGCCGTCCGCGGCCGACGCCGCCATCAACGACGCGATTTCCGATGCGGTGCGCCAGGGCTCGATCCGGTTCCAGCCCACCCCCGCACAACCTCCCTCTCTGGAGGAGCAATGCGACAAGCTGGCTCTGGAGATCGGCGAGACCCCGCGCCGCAGTTATCGGCCGTCGAACTCGCCGGTCGAAAATAGCCAGGGCAACGAAATCTCCACGGTCGAACGCGACCGGACACGCCGCCAGCTGCAGAAGGTCTATCAGGAAAAGTGCATGCAGTAGACCGGGGACGGCCGTATCTCCCATAAATTGGGACGATCAATCCTAAGCCCGCATAATCAGGCGAAGGGAATCTTTTCTTCCGAAAAATGGTATGGAGCGTAAGACGAGTATTTTCGTCTCGCCATACCTTATGTTGATTTCTCGCGCTGCCTGAAGCCACACCGACAATAGCCGATATCAAACCAGCCCTGTATCAGCCAGAATCCCGGAAGCGTCGCAAGCAGGAAAATCGCTCACCAATCCATTTACCTGGTTTTGGCTCCGGGCGTGGCCGTAAACGTGGGAAAACTGTCATCCCCTAACCGCGTAAAGCGGACTGATCTCGAAGCGCGCCCGCGCTCGCCAGTTGCCGAACGATACGCCGACCCCCAGCATGCGGCGTCATGTGTCGCCCATGTCGCGGTACAAAGGTACACAGGCACCGGTACAAACGTCCCAAACCAGTCGAATGCATCTTGTGCGCCTTTCTCTGGCTACCCTACTCTGGACTGCTGCCAATATCATCGCCAACGGTCGAGATTTGGCATTTTTACCGATGTCCATTATTGGGATTGAGAAATCCCGCTCGAACATATGGGAGCCACGATTAACCCGATGTCCAGCGAAGCGTCCCTGTCGTCGACCAGATTGCTGGAAAACAATTGGATTGCGGTAACTCCCGCCAAGGTAGCCGTTCTTAATGCGCTGCAGCGAAGTTCGCAGCGACATTTGAGCGCCGAGCAGCTTTGCGCTGCCATGCTGGAAAACGGCGAGCTGCCTGGAATATCCACCCTGAAGAACGCGATATATGAGCTTGCGAGCTTCGGCGTGCTGTCACGTGTTTTGGTGCAGGAAAAGAAAAATCGGATTCAAACGTTCTACGAACTGGCAAACCAGTCATCCCATCGACACTTGTACTGCGTACGGTGCGGCTCAATCGATGAGGTTTTCGATGACGATTTCGAGCGGACCCTGCTGAAACACTTCAGTGCGCACGGACTCAGGGCTGCCAATGTCGACCTGGCTATGGTCGGAATATGTTCGAGTTGCGCGGATCGATGATGAACTGAAGGCAGACTGGCAACCGGCCGCGCCAAGCACCGCCGCCAACGGTCGCTGCCCGTCGTGGGCAGGTCAGCTTAGCCCGCTGGGCAAGAACTTTTCAAGAAGGGTGGTCTGTTTTGGATTCTCGCGTGACATAGCTAGTGAGACCTCCTCTCACGTCACGCTGTCAGATTCCACGTATGCCCGTTCAAAGCCGCTCTTCTCGCACGACGAAACTATTCCCGCGCACCGTTCTTGCAACCGCGCTCCTTGGCTCGGTCTTCACCCACGTCGCCCCAGGCTTCGCGCAGGGAACCCCGCCGCATGTCACGCCGGTTTCCCGCTCGTATGACATTCCAGCCGGCGCCCTGCAAACGGCGTTGAACCGGTTCGGCCGCGAATCTGGCATTTTGCTGGCCTTTACTCCCGAACAAACGGCGAATCTGACTACCAATGGCCTGCGCGGCCAATACACGGTTCAGAGTGGCCTGGACAAACTTCTGGAGGGCACCGGCCTCGGTGCAACCCAGGACAACGGGAGCTATCTTCTTGTACGCAGGGAACCGGCAGGTCAAGCGTCGCACGAATCTTCCAGCGGACCGACTCTTCCCCAGGTGACCGTAAGCGCCGCGGGCCCTACCGAGACTTATCGTCCGCAACCGAGCCCCTCCACGCTCCGCTCGGATTTGCCGCTTCAGGATACGCCCCAGGTCGTCAACATTGTTCCGGCACAGGTGCTGCAGGACCAGCGCCCCCGCAATCTCGACGATGCCCTGGGAAACGTCAGCGGCATCACTCAGGGCAATACGCTGGCCGGCACGCAGGACACCATCATGAAGCGTGGCTTCGGTGGTAATCGCGACGGCTCGATCATGCATAACGGCATGCCCCTCGTGCAAGGTCGCGGCTTCAACGCGGCGGCGGAAAGCGTGGAAGTGGTAAAGGGGCCGGCGTCGCTGCTGTACGGGATCATGGACCCCGGCGGCGTGGTCAATATCGTCAGCAAGGTTCCAGAGCTGAAGCGCCATACCGAGCTGTCCCTCCGAGGCTCCACCTATGGTCACGGCAAGAACGGCGCCGGTGGCACCCTCGACACGACCGGCGCCATTGGTGACACGCCACTCGCCTACCGGCTCGTGGCCGACTACACCGACGAGCAGTACTGGCGCAATTTCGGCATCCATCGTGAAACGCTGATCGCGCCGTCGGTGGCCTGGTATGGGAAGGAGACGCAAGCCGTGCTGTCGTACGAATATCGGAAATTCCTCTATCCGTTCGACCGTGGCACGGCATTGGACCCTCGCACGAACGAACCGCTGCCGATTCCCAGCCGACGCCGACTCGACGAATCATTTAACGAGATGAGCGGCGAGTCACATCTGGCGCAACTGTCGGTGGATCACCAATTCAACGCCGACTGGAAGGGCCACTTCGGTTATAGCTACAACCGCGAGACCTATGACGCGGGACAGCTTCGCGTGAATGGCGTGAACACGAGCAATGGAACGCTGACACGCAGCAACGATGCAACGCACGGTGCATTGAGCACGGACAGCTACGGCATTGCCTACGTTGATGGCAACTTCAAGCTGGGCGGCATGCGCAATAACCTGCAGGTTGGCATGGATAGCGAGTATCGATTGATTTATCGAGCCGACCTCCTTCGCCAGGCGACGACGAGCAAGTTCAGCTATTTGAATCCGGTGTATGGCCTTGAAAGCCCTTCCACCACGGTCTCTGCAAGCGACAGTGACCAGACCGACTCGCTTCACAATACGTCGGTCTTCTTGCAGGACAGCCTGTACTTGACCGACAAGTGGATTCTCGTGGGCGGCGTTCGCTTTATGAGTTGGAGCCAAATGGCCGGGCGTGGGCGACCATTCGTCGCCAACACCGATATTTCGGGAAACAAATGGCTGCCGCGCGCCGGCGTCGTTTACAAGGCAACACCCGCACTATCCGTGTATGCAAGCTACACGGAATCGCTCAAGCCAACTTCCACGATTGCACCGCTTAGCAGCGGCGTCGTCATCGATTCCTCGATCGCGCCTGAAGAAGCAAAATCCTGGGAACTGGGGACGAAGGTGGACTTTGTCGGCGGGCTGACTGGCACGTTCGCGCTGTTCAACATCGACAAGAAGAACGTACTGGTTTCTCAATTCAACGACGTAACGAAGCTGACCGACTGGCGCACGTCCGGCAAAGCCCGCTCACGCGGTGCGGAACTGGATCTGTCCGGGCAAATTGGCACCCGATGGAATGTCATCGCGAGCTATGCCTATATCGATGCCAAGACCACCGAAGATCCGCTGTATGCCGGAAACCGTCTATGGAACGTGGCCCAGCACACGGCGTCTCTATCGGCCGTCTACGACTTCGGGCAGATATTTGGCGGCGACCGGCTCCGACTTGGCGGCATGGTTCACTATGTTGGCAATCGTCCCGGTGATTCGGCAAACAGCTTCACGCTGCCGGCCTACACCCTCTTTGACGCATTTGCCACGTACGAAACGCGCATCAGCGGCCAGAAGGTTCGGTTCCAACTGAACGCGAAGAATCTCTTCAATCGCGTGTACTACCCGTCGAGCGCCAATCGTTACTTCGTCGCTGTCGGCGACGCGCGGCAGGTCTCCCTGATCACCACCTTCGAGTTCTGACCCATGCCTGGTCTCTTCCATACACATCGCTGGACTGTCGCGGCCATTTGCACCGCAGGCGCGATCTGGTCAGCGGCAGCCTGCGCCGCCGAACGCAATATTGCGCTCGTCACGCAAGTCTCCGGCCCCAGCGCCGCCGTGGACCAGATGGTGAAGAACCATCTGGAATCACGCGGTTATCACGTCAAGATCTACGATCAGGACGTCTCCCCCGATGTTGTCGCCAACGTCGATTGCATCATCCTTTCCTCGACCGTCTCCGCGAAAGCGATGAAGGCCGGCTGGAGACAGCTTCCAGTCCCACTCATGACCTGGGAGAACGATTATCTCGATGATTTGGCGATGACAGGAAAACGCCATGACACCGACTTCGGGGAAGCACCACGGGAGCGTTATGTCTGGCTTGTGAATGCCCCGCATCAGGCAGCCGGGGGACTCCCCACAGGGGTCGTGAACGTGTACCAGAAGCAGGGCCCCATGAGTTGGGGTAAGCCGGGCCTTGGCGCCAGCACCATTGCCACGCTATATGGGCAGCCAGACAAGGCGGCGGTCTTCACCTACGAGAAAGGCGCCACGATGGACTACGAGTCCATCGCACCGGCACGCCGAGTGATGTTCTTTCTGGATAACGAAACGTTCCCGAATCTCTCGCGCGAAGGACTTCGCCTATTCGATGCCACGCTCGATTGGGCTGCGCAATCCAAATCGAAGTAATCAGGCGGCGGGCCCTTGTATCGAATCCGGATTCAGTGGGCGAACTGACTGGTCGGCACGACCAGGAGGTCTTCAAGAAAGTAAGCGGCCAGTTGATGACGGCCGTTGAGATTTGCCTTCGCGTACACGTTGGCCGCGTGCTGACGAACAGTCTTGGCACCGCATTTTCTCGCTTGGGCGATTTCCTCAAGCGACAGTCCCTTCACGAGCAGCAGAGCTACATCCTTTTCCGAGGGTGTCAGCTTCCAGGATTCGAACTGCACTTGCATGGACTGAAGGAAATGCCGCGTCGACTGCTGCGACACCTCGTCCCTTTCGGCCACGGCTCGCTGCGCGGCCTCGGCGGAAGCCTTGAGGTTCGCAAAGTCTTTTGCCGCACGGCGCCGCTCTCGAATCACGACGAAAAGAATTGCGACGAACGCCAAGGTCGCGACCGTTTCGGTGATGACATGAAAGTCGGCACCGATGGCGAAGAGCTGATACAAGTCCCACGCCTGATAGGCCGGGAAAACAATCAGTAGGAAAGCGAGTTTGGTCGGCATGGTCGCGAACTCTGGACGTTGACTCCCCTGTCACAGTGCACGACGGCTCCGAACGGGAGCCCAAATGTAACTGATTCTCACTTATCACGAAAGCAGTTTCTCTAAAGAATCAGCCATAAAAGATAAGTTAGCGGCGCTTTTGTGTACCGGGACAGATGTCCTGTGTTGCAAAAGTTCATCAAACATCGCCTGACAAACAGCCAATTTCCACGGGACAAACGTCAGGGAACGGCGCAAATCGGATTGTTGCTGCAAATGATTCGCATTAGGTTTCTCCTGGCTGACCTGCGCTCTGCAGCGGGTCGATAGCAAGAATCCCGGCGTTTTCGCGCGCCGTTGCATCCGAACCTCCGACTCCAACCGTCCTACGTCAATGTCCCGTTCTGCCCGCCGCGGTCACGCGCCACGCCTCACTGTTATCGCCACCCTGGCGTCCGCCCTGATCGCCGGCCTGCCCGCCTCCGTCCTGGCCCAGTCCAATTCTTCCGAGCAGACGCTGCCATCCGTGACCGTCTCGGGCGGCAAGATGCTGCCTGGCAATCCCAACGAGACGGTTAGCACCGGCACCAAGACGGATACCCCGTTGCGCGATATTCCTGCCGCGATCACCGTCATTCCCGAAGATGTGCTGCGCGACCAAGGCGCCATCGACCTGAACTACGCGCTGCAGAATTCGGCTGGCGTTCAGCCGCAACTGGCCGGCGGCTATGGCTTTGCCAATAACTACACGATCCGCGGCCTGGCCATGCGCTTCCTGCGCGACGGATACATCGACGGGCCGAGCCAGAACGGCTACTACCGGACGATGTACGACGTCGACCGTATCGAAGTCCTCAAGGGCCCGGGCTCGGCGCTGTACGGATCAGGCCAGCCCGGCGGCACGGTGAACATCGTCACCAAGCAGCCGCAGCCGAAGTTCAGCGCCGAGATCGGCGCCTTCGGCGGCAGCTTCGGCACCTGGGGCACCTATGTGGATGTCGGCGGCCCCGTCAGCTCGCAGGTCAATGCGCGCCTGATCGCCGATTACGAAAAGAGCGACGGCTACCGTGGCCTGAGCCGCGACATCCGCGAAGTCTCCCCGTCGTTCAGCTGGGCCTACGACACCAACAAGACGCTGACCATCGACTATGACCACCGCGACATCAATATCGTCCCGGACAACTATGGCATCGTCTTCAACAGCCAGGGCAAGATCGCCAGCGCGCCGCGCGATGCGCGCTACTACAGCCCGTTCAACGACACGCGCCAACTGATCGACCGCGTCACGGTCAGCCACGACTGGCGCATTGACCCGTCACTGACCATGCGCACGGCGTTCATCTATGACGAACGCTCGCTCAACATGACCCGCAATGCGGGCGGTAATGGCGGCAACGCCCAGAACCAGATGACCGGCCGTGCCGCGCGGACGCAGCTCGATGACGGCCATTTCATCCTGGCCCAAAACGAGCTGGTCTGGAAGACGCGCACCGGCCCGGTCGATCACACGGTGCTGTTCGGGCTGGAATACTCGGATACCCACATCAACACGGTTCGCACGGGCTACAACCTGCCGAACATCCTCAACATCAATGCACCGGTCGTTCCCGAGACGACGCTGGCTGGCATTCCCGCGGTGCCCGCCCAGGGTTTCAATCGCGTGCTCAAGCAGGAGGACGTTGGCGTCTACCTGCAGGACCAGCTGGCCTTTGGCGAACACTTCAAGCTGCGCGGCGCCGTGCGCAACGACAACGTGAAATTCAGCGACGTCGGCACGCAAGGCACCGCCTTCCGTTCGATCGGCGATACACAGAACCTGACCTCCGGTTCGCTGGGCGGTGTCTGGCAACCCACGCGCGCGCTGTCGTTCTACGCCGGGGTATCGACCAGCAAGTTCATCAACGTGTCGACCGAACCGGCCGCGCTGTCCACTGAGCCGGAAAAAGCCCTGCAGAAGGAAATCGGCGTCAAGGCCGAGTTCCTGGAAGGCAAGCTGAACACGAACGTGTCGCTGTTCGAAACCACGCGCAAGAACTACTACATCACGCTGCCGGGCGCGTTGAGCCCGACGCCCGATGGCCGCGACAAGAGCCGCGGCGTGGAACTGGAACTGTCCGCCTTGCCGATGCCTGGCTGGACCATCCTGGCCAACTTCGTCCTGCAGAACGTGGAAGTGGAATCGAACGCGCTGGCTTCGAACGCGATCATGGGCGTGAACAACCGCAGCATTGCCGGTACTCGCCCGGCCGGCGTGGCGCGCACCGGCGGCCGCCTGTGGACCACCTATGACTTCCAGCAACAGGCGCTGCATGGCTGGGGCGTGGGGCTGGGCCTGACCTACAAGGGCGACAGCTATGCGGATTCGCTGAACCTGTATCAGGTGCCGTCATACGTCGTGCTCGATGCCGCGATCTATTACCGCCAGAAGAAGTTCGACGTCACACTGAACCTGCGCAACCTGACCGACAAGACGTACTACACGTCGCCGACCTTCTCCGGTGCGCTGCCTGGCGACAAGCGAAGCGCAATGCTGACGGCGCGCTACCGTTTCCAGTGAGGACATCATGATTCGCCATTCACTACTTTCCGGACTGGCCCTGACGCTGGCCATCCTTGCCCCGTCCGCTGCGCAAGCCCACTACCTTTGGCTTGAACAGGACAAGGCCGGCGGACATCTCTACTTCGGCGAGTACGAAGAGATGCTGCGCGAACGCTCCCCTGGCCGCCTCGATGAAATGCCGGCGCCCGAAATTCGTACCGTGACCAGCTCCGGTCAGTCGAGCGCGGTGCAGGCAACGCGCGAGGCGGGCGGCTTTGCGTTCGCACGACCGCCGCGCGGCACGTCAATTGTGGCAACGGAAGGCGCCTACGAGGTCAAGGACTGGACGCGCGCCGGTATCGGCATCGTCAAGCCCATGTTCTACGCCCGCCTGGTGGACGGCGTGCCCGCAAGCGATGCGGAGGCCATGACCCTCGACATCCTGCCTACCGCTACCGCTGGCGAGTTCCGCGTCGTCTTCCGCGGTGCCCCGCTGGCCGCGACCGATGTCCGGATCATCGCGCCCAACGCGTGGACACGGGAAGCAACGACCGACAAGGAAGGCAAGGTGCACTTTGATTTCCCTTGGCGGGGTCAGTACATCCTTCACGTCGTGCGTCTGGAGAAGACCCCGGGCAAGTTCAACGGGGTTGCCTACGAGGCCATGCGCCATCGCACCACTGCCACCATCAATGTCTCGCGTGGTTCGGCCACCCAGGTGCCGACCAAGTGGGGCTCGTCACAACCGCATTGATTCGTGGCAATGGCTGGCGGTTATAGGCCAGCACACCGTCTCTGACGCCGCCACTTTCCACGTGGCGGCATCTCCGCGCACCGGTCTTATCGGCAACTCGTCGGGCGCAACGCCGAACTTCCCGACCCTTGCCCTGCACTCTTCCACGCGCTCGTGAATCCACTGCCTGAGAACCAGACCTTGCTGGCGACGCTGGTCCGACACTATGAGGACCTAGTCGATCATGTGCGCCGGCGTTTCTCGGGACGTTCCTTCGCGCGGGACGTTGTGCATGACCTGTGCCTGCAACTACTGGAGCGCCCAAGCCGCACGACGGTAAGGCAGCCATTGGCGCTACTCAGGCGCGCCTCGCTCTATCGCGCCATTGACCGTCAACGCGCGGAAGCAAGGCACGCCAGTATCGTCTCAGAAGCTGAAGCGCAGTACGCCGACGCCATCCACACGATCGGCCCCCAGGAACAGCTCCTTTGGCGTCAGCAGTTCGAACTCATACGCCGTGCCATCGACGATTTGCCGCCCCGATGCCAGCAGGTCTTTTTGCTGCATCGGCTTCATGACATGCCGCAAGCGGAGATTGCCGAGGCATTGGGTATCTCAAGAAACATGGTCGCGCGCCATGTCATGCGCGCAATGTCCACCCTGCGCCCCGTGCTGGATTTCGGCACGGCAAACGGTCCATCCAATGACGCGCAACCGGAGGGGCGTGAGGTATCCTCCGCGCCATCCGCTACCACGCCAACGCACTTTGCCGATGAAAAGACGTGCTGACCCGCCCAAGTCGCCCAGGCAGACCGTGACATCGGGCGACCCATTGGCTTCGTTCAAGGACGCGCTCATCGGGCATTACCCGAGCAAGGATGCATTGCTCAAACAGGCGCGTGTCGAAGTTCAGCGCCGACGCAAGCGTGCCGCGGGAGCCACGGTCGCGGCTGTCAGCGCGTTGATTGCCACGTTGTGGGCCGTCGATCCGGCGTGGCAGTCGTCTCAGATTGCCACCCGTATCGGCGAAAGAACAACCTGGACCCTCCGCGATGGCTCGACCATCCAGCTCAATACCAACTCGGTCGCGGTGGTCGAAAACCACTTGCGCAGCCAGCGCATCGTCCTGGAACAGGGAGAGGCCCGCTTTACCGTGTCTCACGGATGGCGCAAGTTCGTCGTGGAGGCCGGCAATACGACCATTCTGGACATCGGTACGGTATTCAACGTCCGACGCCGCCCAGATGACCCCACTCGCACGGTCGATGTTGCCGTACTGGATGGGGAGGTTGCCGTATCGACCACCAGCGCTCCGCAAGCGATGGCTTTGCTGCAAGGACGCGCCATCGAGGTAACGGCGGGCGGCGCCATGTCCGAACGCGCCACGCACCCCGACCATACGGCGTGGGCCGATGGCCGGCTGGTTTTGGACGGTACGCCATTGCAGCAATTGGTAGCCGAACTTCAGCGCTATCGAACCGCCCCAATACGGATGCGCGATGAAGGTATTGGCACATTGCGACTGTCTGGCGACTTCGACATCAGCAGACTTGAGTCCTTTATCGACACGTTGCCGACCATCCTCCCCGTTGCTGTCGTGCGGTATTCCCCCCATTTCTAGCGGTCGCTGGAAGTAGAGGCTAGGCCATGATGGCCGATCGTTGTTTCGGGGTAATGCCACCGAGCGCCATATTGGGGCGTTCGTGATTGTAAGACCATAGCCATTTTGTCGCGTAGTCCTGGACTTCGGCGACGGTCTCGAACAGGTAATGCGCCAGCCAGTCATACCGCACAGTCCGGTTGTACCGCTCGATATAGGCGTTCTGTTGAGGCTTGCCTGGCTGGATGAACTGCAACCTGATTCCCCGCTTGCGGGCCCAGTTCTTCAATGCTTCGCTGACATACTCCGGGCCGTTGTCACACCGAATCGCCTGCGGCGGCCCTCGCCACTCGATGACCTGATCCAGAGCGCGGATCACTCGCGGTGATGGCAGCGAGAAGTCCACGTCGATGCACAGGCCTTCCCGGTTGAAGTCGTCGATGACATTGAACAGCCGAATGCTGCGGCCGTCGGCCAACTGGTCGTGCATGAAGTCCATCGACCAGCTTTCATTCAACGTCAATGGCACCGCCAACGGTTCGGGCTGCTCACGCACCAGCCGCTTGCGGGGCTTGATGCGCAGGTTCAACTCCAACTGCCGGTAGATACGATAGACGCGTTTGTGATTCCAGCCAAAGCCTTTGACGTTGCGCAGGTACAGGAAGCACAGACCGAACCCCCAGTTGCGCTGGTTGTGGGTCAGCTTGACCAGCCAATCGGCGATGACGTCATTCTCCGTCGAGCTCTTGGCCTGATACCGATAGCACGTCTCGCTCACGCCAAAGGCAGCGCAGGCCGTCTTGACCGTCAGGGCGCGTTCTCGCACGGCACGCATGGCCATCTCACGTCGGTGAGATGGCCTTACCACTTTTTTTCGATGGCTTCCTTCAGGACATCGGCCTTCAGGCGTTCCTCGGCATACATCTTCTTGAGGCGGGCGTTCTCGGCTTCCAATTCCTTCATCCGTGTCATCAGCGCCGCATCCATGCCGCCATATTTGGCCCGCCATTTGTAAAAGCTAGCGTTGCTCATGCCGTGCTCCCGGCATAGCTCCGGAACCGGTGTGCCGGCTTCGGCCTGCTTCAAGATGGCGATGATCTGGCTGTCCGTGAATCGGGAGGTCTTCATGCAAATTTCCTAAGGTACCGCTGATAGAAAATTCTACTTCCCGCGACGCTTACTTTACGGGGGGAATACC
>NZ_JBYOJV010000031.1:0-49835 GCF_057798835.1 Cupriavidus sp. 291-E7 | reverse complement strand
ACATTGGCGCCGTACTGGTCGGTGAACGCGTCGAAACGCACCTGCGACCACGCGAGCTGCGCCTGCGGCGTGACAGACCAGTTGCCGCCCAGCGCGAGCTGGTGGCCGGCTTCCACGCTGGTGGCCACACCGCTGCCGCGATTGCCATTGGCGAGCTTGGTTGCCAGCGTCGACGAGCGGATGTCGGTGTCGTACCACGTCACCGTGGCGCGGGCATCGACATACGAACCATTGTTGCCGTACCACGTTGCCGTACCGCCGAAGCCATAACCGGTGGCATCGATCGCGCCGTTGCCGAACATCGACGACACGTTGGAGTTGGCGATGCCGTAGTGGAACGTCGGACCCACCACCAGCGTGCCGGACTGGTTCTCGATGACCGGTGCATCCACGCCGCCTTCGAACTTCCACATGCGCACGTTGTAGCTGGCGCCGGTCGTGCTGGTCGACGGATCGATATGGGTGTTCGAACCTTCCACGCGCGCCCAGGCACCGCGGCCGATGATCGGCTTGCCGGCATCCTGCTCGGCCTGCACCGAAGCGTTAGGCGACCACGAGCGATTGCCGACGCGCTGCTGCAGCGTGCCGAGTTCGTTGAAGCGCTGCAGGACGCTGGAATAGGCTTCATACAGCGGCACGGTCGGCGCCAGCAGTGGGGCGGCGGATGCGGCCGAGCTGCCGCCAACCGTCGGATCGGCCAGCGTCGAGCGCAGATACCAGTCGCCATCGGCTGGCGTCGACACGCCGTTCTTGTACAACCGGTACGCGTACGCGCCGCCAACCGCGGCCTGCTGGCCCTGGAACGTGTAGTCGCCCGCCAGCGTGAAGGTGCCATTCGATGCGCCTTGCACGTCGATGACCTTGATGCCTTCGACGGTCGGGGCGCCAGAGCCACCGACGTTGACCGCGCGGAGCTGGCTGGTGCCCGACGTGTCGCCCGTTACCACCAGGCGTCCCGTTGCCGAGTTATCACCGCCGAATACGGTATTCACGCGCACGGTGCCGCCATTGCCGATGTAGTTGCCGGCGATGGTCAGCACGCCCGAGCCGCCACCCGGCGTGACCGTGCCGGTGTTGGTGACATCGCCGAAGATCGTGCCCGCGCCGGACAGCGTACCCGCTGCGTTGACCGTCACCGGACTGGTGATCGAACCATCGATGGCCAGCGTACCGAGGTTGATGGTGGTCGGGCCGGTGTAGGTCTGCGCCGCCGTCAGCACCGTGGTACCGGTGCCGTTCTGCGCCAGACCGCCCGCGCCGGAAACGACACCGCCGTACGTATAGCTATCCGACCGGTTGAACGCCAGGGTGGCGCCACTGTTGACCACGACATTGCTGGCGAGGCTGCCGCTGGTGCCACCGTTACCGATCTGCAGCGTGCCTTGGTCGACCGTCCACGGCGTCGTGACCGTGCCGGTACCGATCAGCGCCCACGTACTGCTTCTTGGTGAAAGTATCGAAATAGCGGTACTGCGCAGAGTCGCCAATGGTGGAGACATCGAATACGGCGTTGGTGCCGCCGCCAAGGCGGAAGGCGTCATTGGTGCCGAGTGCGCTTGCGACGACGTTGCCGACGATGTTGGAACCGGCCCGCAACTCAAGCGTGGCACGGGCATTCGCCGCCGTACCGAACACGATCGCAGCGGCAGCGCCGTCGCCGGCCAGCACCGTGCCGGAATTGACCAGCGTGATCGCGGTGGTAATCCCCGTGGATACCGCGGCGGCGCCTCGACCGCCCGCAATTCCCCCGGAGTTGTCAACGGAAAACGTGCCGGAGCCGAACCGGACGGCGAGACCGCCTCCGTTTCCACCGCTCAGGTCGTCACCGCCGCGAATCGTGCCCTGGTTGACGAGGCTGCCTACGCTCAGCGCCGACGAGAACGAAACTCCGACGCCTGCAACGCCCCCAACGCCGTCCCCCCGGCGATCGTACCCGACGCGGCGTTGACGACGCTGCCACCGCTGGAAACGGTCACCCCACTTCCGCCAGTACCGGCCGTGGCCCCACCACCCTTGATGGAGCCGTTATTGGTAAGCGTGACTGTACCGCCCAGGACAAAACCCGCGCTGCCCGTGCCGCCGTTGTTTGTATTGGTCCCGCCAGTGACCGAACCGTTGAGGATGGGCTGTCCTCCACTTACGGCAAGACCATTCCCCGGCGCGGCTCCGGTCACACCTGCATACGTGCCATCGAACGTCCGGTCACCGGTGAACCCGCCGGCCCCGGCGGCTCGGGTCAGCGTAAAGCCTTGCGTATCGATGATGATTCGCTTGGCGGGCGACGGAAATACACCGGATGCCGCAATCGTAAAGCTCGTGGCCAGACGGATCGTCGCGCTGGTGTCGCCGTCCGTTGCGGCAGCCGTCAGTGCGGCGCGCAGTTCGGCCTAGTTGCTGACCAGATATTCGCCAGCCGATGCACCCATCGCAAACAACAACGCGACGGCCAGCGTGATGGCAGACGCTTGCGGCGCGCACACCCCGGCCTGCCGGATTCCACGACAAAGTTTGGACTGCATGAACTACCCCTTATTTGTATTTGTATTTGTATTGTTTTCATTACAATTTCGTAGCGGGGGCGATGGTAGATCACACGAAGTTGTTATGTAAGCGCTACACGAATACTTCGTGGCGGCGTCGATACGACACCGCTTCCCCCATTGCAAGGAGGGATAAAAACGTATTAGAGGAGACGCTCTAAAAGGAACATGCGTGCCGACGGTGGCGGCGGGTCACGCGCGATCATCGGTCGCTAGTCAGGGCGGAATGACGGACGGATAAGGGTCGTCGACGATCGCGGTGCGCGCTCTACAGGGTTGCCGTGTCTTCATCGAGCATGTTGTTCACGAGCCTGCTGCGATATGAGGCTCAGCGCTTCAGCGCGGGTGGTTCTTCACATACCATCGGCTGACAGCACACGATGCACACGAAGATCCCCAGCCATGACTTCTCCATTCAACCTTCCGTGCCAAGCCGACACAGCGCTTGTCGGAATCGCCCGCGGCCGGATCTTTGCCGGTGAACACGATCGACGCATGCCGCAGGTATATGCGAAGCCAGGGAATGCGTGGAAGTGCGTCGGCATGAACGACATCCGTCACGAGCGCTCCAACCGGATCCGCCCTGGTGTGTTCCCGGAAATGCGACGAAAGCACGTAGTCATATGCGAGCGATCCGCGAAGCCGCAGTCGTGCGCAATCTGTGCCAGCGGTGTGCTGGTTTCCAATAGCAGCCGCGTTGCGCGGGCCACCCTTCGCCGCATGATAAATCGCAGCGGCGCTTCACCGGTTGAAGTGCGAAAGGCGCGCATGAAATGCGCGAGACTGACTTCGGCCATTGCCGCCAACTCCGTGAGGGCGATGTCGTCACCAAGATGATCTTCGATGTAGTCGAGGACACGGCGCAAACGAAACGGTGCGAGTCCCCCCTTGCAGGCCAGGCGCGGCGCGGTGGTCTCGAGCCTGGCCAGCTCAACGGCGAGCATGCCAACCAGGCTCTCGCAGTAAAGCCGCTGACCGATGCGTGGCGTGACGCTTGCCAGCGCAAGCCGATCTGCCATAGCCCAAATCGGTTTGTTCTCGAACATGAGGCGCGAGTGGAATTTGGCGGCGCCGCTGGCGGTCCCGCAGGCCTCACCCAGCAGCGTATCGTCGAAGTGGATCGCCACGCAGCGGAAGCCGCGAATGAAGCGGGTATAGCCGTAAGCTTCGCCGCCTTGCTCGATCAGACTCAGGTGATCACTGCCGCGATAGCCATCGATAAGCTGCTTGGATGGCTTGTAGCGTGCCTCGATACGGCCGCCGGTTTCTCGCAAGGCCGCCCGCAAGCTGACGCGCTGCGATCCGATCGGACGAGCCACGTCTTGCAATTCGCCGTATTCGAAGACTTCCACTTCCGTGTTTGCCCAGACACCGCCGGTTCGACTCTGATGCACGTTTGTGACGATACGTACCACGTTCAGTCTCCTACCCGATCGTGGTCCGGTCGCTCCGCTTGGCGGGCGCAGCATGAACCTTCGATGGCACAAATATTTGAACCACGTTTTGCAACTAGTGTGTGTACTAAGAATATGGACGCGGGGCTGCAGATCCAGCTCGACCGGAAGGCAAAGCTTCCCTTGTCGGAACAGATTCGTCTGAGCATTACCAGGGCAATCGACTCTGGCGTGCTTGCCCCCGGCACTCGATTGCCCTCGTGGCAAGATCTGGCTGCGCAGCTCGGCGTGGCGCGCGGCACCGTTCAGGCGGCATATGAGCGCTTGTCCGACGCGCGGGTAATCGAGGCCTTTGGGGCAAAGGGCACCCGTGTGGCGCCTCGGCGCAGCGCGCCATCAGTGCAGCCAGGCACGCCAACGCACGGGCATTTCTTTCGAAGCTATCTCGAAATGAATGCGGGGCCGGCAATCTTCCAGCTTGGGATTCCGGCGTTGAACGCGCTCCCGGACACGCTCTTCGCACGCATGCGTTCTTCGAACGTCCTAAAAACAGGGGCTTTCTCGTCATTGGTCTATCCCGATCCTCGCGGAGAGTTCGAACTGCGCCGGGAGATCGCCGCCTATCTCGCAATCTCCAGGAACCTCCACTGCGTCCCGGAGCAGGTGTTTGTCACTTCGGGCTACAGCTCTGGCCTCGGCCTTGCGCTGCGCGTGCTGGGCCTGGAAGGTAAAAAGGTTTGGATGGAAGAGCCCGGCTTCATGGTTACCCGAAAAGCGTTGGAGCTCGCTCGCTTAGAAAGCGTGCTGGTACCAGTCGACGCCGAAGGCCTGAATGTCGGCTACGGCATCGAGAAGGCCGCGGACGCCGCACTCGCGATCGTGACGCCCGGCCAACAAGCACCCTTGGGCACAACCCTGTCTTTGAGGCGACGGCTTCAGCTGCTCGAATGGGCAGTCTTCCGCGACGCATGGGTCATCGAAGATGACTACCTCAGCGAGCTACAACTGGACGGCCGAGCCGCCCCCGCCCTGGCGTCTCTTGGCGCGGGCCATCGGGTGATCCATATAGGAACGTTCAGCAAGACCATAAGCCCGGGGTTGCGGCTCGGATTTGCTGTAGCACCGGCTGAACTCGCCAACGCGTTCTCAGAAGTGGCCGCAACACTTGCCCCTGCGCCTTCACCAATTGTTCAGCTCGCCACGGCTCAGTTCATGCGCGATGGCCACTACGTCCGGCGCGTCCGTCGGCTCAAGCGTCTATATGCTGCGCAGCGCGACGCGCTCTGCGAGCAGCTGCAAACACGCAACGCGGAATGGACAAAGGCCGGCCTGGCGATACTGCTCAAGCTTCCTGATGGCTCACCGGACATCGATATCGCTGCGGAAGCCAAGAACTCTGGCATGGCACCATCGCCTCTGTCTGCATGGTTTGCGACACCGTCCTTCGCCCTACGCGGTCTGCTGCTCGGCGTTGCGACGGCAACGGAACCGCACGTTGCAGCATCGTGCAACCGTCTGTTCGAGATCATCGACCGATACCGCTAGCGCGGTACGTTGCACCCCGCTGCCGTCGTCAAACGCCAGACTTCCGGGTGTCCGACCACGAGCCTTGGACAGACGCCAAAAAGAGAGAGATCGATACGGCCAACAGAACCAGATCCTTAAGAAGGAACTGGCCAGGCATCGCCGAGATCGCCGGAAATCCACCCGCCGTCGCTTCCGCTACGCCAGGGGTGCTTAAGAAAAAGGTAAGCGTGATCAGATAGGTCGCAGCCGACATCGCTGCCCCGAGCGCGGAGAAGATACGCTGGAACGCTCCGAGAATCAGTGCCGCCGCGGTCGACAGCTCGAGTACGCCAATTGCGTAACTCGCTCCTTGCACCCCAAACAGGGTATGGAGCCAACTCATGATGGGGCTATTCGCGATGAACGGAGCGATCCCGTTGGCTTCGTATGCGGTGAATTTCATTCCGCCAAACCAAAGAAAGATCACGACCAGCGCCCATCTTAGCGGGGCCAGTACAGAGAACGATGCAACGCCTTTTTCGGCGACTTTCAGGCGAAACTCATTTGCATGGGTGGTCATTTTTCGTTTCCCGTTCAAGTTGTGCGGGTGGCTAGGAGCTTCCACTTTAGCGTTACGCCATAGCAGTTTCGAGACTCCATTTGCTCAATAAGATGCTAGAAAAGATCAAATGGGGGCGGTCTTTTCCATGTCGGGACACGGGGCGGCTACGCTGCGCTGGGTCGAGATCGCGGATGGGTTACTCGGGCGCCGGCGAGCGTAGTGCCCGATCGAGGGGACGCCTAAAAAGCGACGCGCATTAGTCGCCGTCGCGCGCCAGACGACGCCACTCCCCCGGTGTCATCTTCATCTTGTCGGTGAATACACGGCGGAATGCGGCAACGGATCGATAGCCTACCGAGTCGGCCACTGCCTCGGTCGTCATCGTCGGCTTCTTCAGCTCGTTGGCGGCTATGCTTATGCGGATGTCGGTCAGCAGTTCATTGGCTGAGCGCCCGAGACTGGACTGAAAGTGCCGCATGAAGGTGGCGCGGGACATGCTGCATAAGTCGGCCAGATCGGCCAGATTCCAGGTCCGCGCCGGATCGGCAAACATGGCCGAAATCGCAGGGGCCAGTCGTGGGTGGCCCGCAAGCGCCAACAGCCCCGCCGGGGACTTCTCCGATTCACTCGCCGCGCGTAGTACCAGCGTGAACAGCGCGAAGCTCAGGGCGTTAAGCATGGCGTTGCCTCCCGGCTTGTCGCCGGTTGACTCCATGCGCATCAGCCCCACCAGACTGGCGAGGTCTTTCGAGGCGGACATGATGCCGTCTTCCCCGTCCGTGGACCGCACCACGAGCGTTGCGGGCAAGTAATCGCGGATGATCCGATCATGGGGCGACCCGATACAAAACCGCCCGCACAGCATGTCCAGGCGTTCTCCCTTTCCATCGTTCTCGCTCAGCATCCATCCCGCGGAGCCCCGGCGATTTTGAGTAAGACCGGGTACATGTCCGCTGCCATCGTGCAACACGTGCGCCGACCCATGAGGCAACAGTACGATATCGCCGCTCACGAGTTCCCTGAGCGAACCTGTCTGTGGATCCTCAAGAATAGCCCTGCCTTTGAGGACCACGTGGTAAGGGATTTCGTGCGGTGCGGACTGATCCCATGCCACACGCCACGGCGCTCCATAAACGCAGCGCACCTCCAGCTGGCCTGTGATGTTGATCATGTGCAGGAGTTGGCTCAACCAGTCGACTTGGGACATAGGACCTCGAAAACATCAAACGCTCGCGCAACTGACTTCGGTTGCTCACCATTTGCACTGCAACATGTGGCCCCGTGGGTCAGGCCAATAGTTTGCGATATTGGATGAAACCTGAGCGATCCGCGATGCGGTCGTAGAGCTGCATGCCGTCATGATTGGATTCGTGTGTCAGCCAGTGCACACGGGACACTTGCCGACGGCGCGCTTCCGCATAGACATGCTCGATCAGCGAGCGCCCGATGCCGCCGCCACGCGCATGGTCGGCAACGAACAGATCCTGAAGATAGCAGTAGTCGCCGGCTGCCCAGGTAGATCGATGGTAGATCGAATGCACCAACCCCAGCGCCTGTTCTCCCGACATGGCAAGCGCCGCATACATCGGTTCGCCTGGGTCCAGGAAGCGTCTCCAGGTTGTGAGCGTCACGGACTCGGGGATCTCTACCTCATAGAATCGCTGATAGCTTTTCCAAAGCGGCAGCCAGAGATCGAAATCCTGGTTATCGATGGCCCTGATCTGGACTGATTGCACAGGACTCTTCCCTGAGATTAATGAATTGCATTCCGGCACTGTCACCAAGTCGCCAAGACTAGGCCGCCGTCACTTCAAGTCCGCGTTGCACCGCTGGACGAGCGAGGCCGCGATCGAGCCACCTTTTCACCCGGAGAAATCGCTCGAAGCCGACGATCTCGCCCGCCTCGTAAAAGCCGACGAGGTTGCGCACCCAACCCAGCAGTGAAATATCGGCGATGCTATATTCGGCGCCCATCACCCAGTCTCGACCCGCAAGCCGGTTGTCTAGAACGCCGAGCAGCCGCGCCGATTCGCTTGCGTACCGATCGCGCGGGCGCTTATCTTCGTAGTCTTTGCCGGCGAATTTGTTGAAGAATCCAACCTGGCCGAACATCGGCCCGACACCGCCCATCTGCCACATCACCCATTGGATCGTTTCATAGCGAGTACCAGGATCGGTGGAGAGAAGCTGCCCCGTCTTGTCGGCCAGATAGATCAGGATCGCTCCAGACTCGAACAACGCCAACGGTTGCCCACTCGGCCCATTCGGATCGTAGATCGCAGGAATCTTTCCATTGGGATTGAGCGCGACGAAGGCCGGATTATGATGCTCATTGACCGTGATATCGATGCGATGCGGCTCATAAGCGAGACCCGTTTCTTCCAGCATGATGCCCACCTTTACCCCGTTGGGTGTAGGTAGGGAAAATAGCTGCAATCGATCGGGGTACCGCGCAGGCCAGCGCGCAAAAATTGGATGATTGAGGGTCACTGTCTTCCGCAAAGTCTTGTCAGCTTGCACAAGGAGACGGGACGCACCCACGAACACTTTTCAGGGTGCGTCCCGACCTTGGACTTACGTTCGCATCAGCCCACACTTCCGAGAACCACATGCGTAGGTGATGCGTTCGGGCTAAGTCAGATGGAGCCGGCCGGCGCAACGGCAGGAAAATCCTTCTCGGGATCGAACACGTTGTTGAAGTAGTTCGTCAGCGAGTACATCGCCACCAGCGCGACGATCTCCATGACGTTCGCGTCCGTGTAGCCAGCATCGCGCACCGCTTTCAGATCGGCGTCACTGACCTGGCCGCGGGCCACGATGACCTTGCGTGCAAACTGGATCGCTGCGTCGCGCTTCGGGTCGCTGGCATGACCCTTCCGAGCGAGGATGATCTCGTCGGCCGGCAACTTGGCCATGTGCTCAGCCGTGAAGCTGTGCACGGTCAGGCAATAGTTGCAGCCATTCACTTCGGAAACGGCGAGGCCGATGCCGTCTCGCGTCTTCACGTCGAGCGCCTTGCTCAAGCCGCCGAGCAGCGTGGCCCATGCATTGAATGCAATCGGGCTCTGCGCGAAGCTCGCCATCATGTTCGGGGTGAATCCGATGTTCTTGGTGAACGCATCAAGCGTCGGTTTCGAATCGGCCGGTACCTGTTCCGGCGTGAGCGCTACAGTTCTTGCCATCTTGAATCTCCGTGAGTGGCGGGCTTGCAAATTGGGGGCAGTCCATTGGGGACCGCCCCGGTCACTTCGTGCCGATGTCTTGGGCCGAAGCGAGTGACATGTCTTCAGGAAGGAAGTACCTTGCGGTCGCCGCGACCTGAAGATGGTTGAGTCGTTCGCGCGGACAATGCCGCTGCGCCGCCCCTATACCAAATCCAACACATCGTTCAGTGGGCGCCGCGGCTTCTGCGCCCAGTTTCCGGAACGCTCCGTACCCACGGACAACAGCATGACCGGCACTTCGTTTGCTGCCAGTCCAAACTGTTCGTGCACGGCTTCGGCATCGAAACCGATCATCGGCGTCGAACCGAGTCCCAGCGAGCGCGCCGCATAGATCATCGCGGCCGCTCCGAAAGTGCCGGTACGTACCGCCTCATCGCGCTGGCGCTGTGGGTACGCCATATACAGATCACGGGCGGGGCTTTCCCATTCCGGCACCATTGCCGCTGGCATGACGCCAGCTTCCACCAGCGGAGCAAGACGTTCTGGAATGACGCTGGAGTCGGCCAGCTGACCGCAGATGATGAAGGTCACCGCGGCATCCGTTACCGCGGGTTGGCTCCAGGCAATGGGGCTTAGCCGGGCCTTGGCTTCAGGTGTGCGAACGGCGATGAAGCGCCAGTTCTGCATGTGGAAGGACGTTGGCGCGGAGGTACCGATTCGCACCAGTTCGCGGATCTGATCGTCGCTCAAGGTTGCGGCCGGGTCGTAATACTTGGCGGCGCTGCGGCTCAAGATGCATTCGATGACGGCGTTGGTCATGGTGTTTCCGTTGGTCATGCTAATTCCTGTGTGGGCTGCTTCAACTGCTTCGGAGCCTCCACTTTAGGCGGACGGAATAGCGATTTCGAGACTACTTTTGTTCAATAAAATGCTCAAAAGGATCAAAGCTACCGAGAGTGGTATTCGGCACATCCAGCACGAAAGGTGACCGCATGGGATGCCATCCCTGGATGGATTGGGCGGCCAACGGAATTCGCCCCATGACCTTCGAGGCCGGCACGCCGCGCATGACTGGCACCGCCGCTATCAGGCCGCGACCTGCCGGGATGCGGCGCCGAAATGGGGATGCCGCGCGAAAACCTCGGCAGCCCAATTTACGAACACCCGCACCTTGGCCGAGAGATGCCGGTTCTGCGGGTACATCGCCGAGATTGGCAATTCGTCGGTCTGCCACTCAGGCATGACTTCCACCAGCCGGCCACTACTGACATAGGGATCGGCCGCCGCTCGGGAGATGCGCGCAATGCCGTGGCCTTCCACGGCACAGCCCAGATATACGTCGGCGTCGTTCGTGGAGATCACGGAGGGGAGCAGCATTTCACTCCGTTCGTCGCCACGCGTGAGCGACCACGGTGTCACTCGACCGGTGCGGTTCGACAGGAAATTCACCGCCCTGTGCTGTGCCAGCTCCGAGAGATCTTGAGGCGTTCCGAAGCGGCGTAAATAGATGGGCGATGCATAGAAGGCCAGCGTCAGCCTGCCAATTCGACGCGCTACCATCGATTCCTCGAGCGCACCTACGCGCACCACCACGTCAACACCTTCCTTTAGCAGGTCAATCGGCTTGCCGTTGCTGGTCAGCTCCAGCTCCAGTTCGGGATAGGCGTTGAAGAAGTTGCGCAGCTGCGGCATCAACACCATCTTCGCGAGCCCGCTTGTGGTGTCCACCGTCAGCGTGCCGCGCGGCGAGTTGTTCTGGCGCATCAACAAGTGCTCCGCTTCGTCAATGTCTCCCAGAATGCGTACGCACCGTTCGTAATAGGCGGCCCCATCGGTCGTCACGCTGATGCGCCGCGTTGTTCTGTGCAGCAGCTTGACGCAGAGATGCGTCTCCAAGTTCTGTATCAAGCGGGTGATGGTCGCCTTTGGCAGATCGAGCGACTCCGCAGCGCGTGCAAAGCTGCCAACATCGACCACGCGCGTGAATGCCTGCATCGAGACAAGACGATCCATGACTACAGCTCTCGAAAGAAGAATGACTTGGAGACTGTTTCAGAGAAGACTGCAACCTGTGGCTGCAGGCAGCTCGGCAGAAGAGCGATGCCAGGCTTAACCAGTGCGATGGGACGATGAGCGCGATCGGTGAAGCCAATGCCGAACCAAGGCGGACAAGTCGGCCCTCGCATGATTCCCCGTCAGAATTTTTGTGTGCCTGAAATTGCCCGGACGCATCTCCAACACACAGTGCCCTGGGATGCCTCCGAGCCTCGGCGTTACGTTCGCGTCAGTCGACACTCCAGCGAACTCCGCGCGAATACATTGATTCGACTAACGGTTAAACGAGATCCAGCACATCGGCCACGGGAAGACGCGGCTTCTGCGCCCAGTTTCCGGGACGCTCCGCACCCACGGACAACAGCATGACCGGCACTTCGTTTGCCGCCAGTCCAAACTGTTCGTGCACGGCTTCGGCATCGAAACCGATCATCGGCGTCGAACCGAGTCCCAGCGAGCGCGCCGCATAGATCATCGCGGCCGCTCCGAAAGTGCCGGTACGTACCGCCTCATCGCGCTGGCGCTGTGGGTACGCCATATACAGATCACGAGCGGGGTTTTCCCATTCCGGCACCATAGCCGCCGGCATGACACCAGCTTCCACCAGCGGAGCGAGGCGTTCTGGAATGACGCTGGAGTCGGCCAACTGACCGCAGATGATGAAGGTGACCGCGGCATCCGTTACCGCGGGTTGGCTCCAGGCAATGGGGCTTAGCCGGGCCTTGGCTTCAGGTGTGCGAACGGCGATGAAGCGCCAGTTCTGCATGTGGAAGGACGTTGGCGCGGAGGTACCGATTCGCACCAGTTCGCGGATCTGATCGTCGCTCAATTTCGCGGCCGGGTCGTAATACTTGGCGGCGCTGCGGCTCAAGATACATTCGATGACGGCGTTGGTCATGGTGGTTCCGTTGCTCATGCTGATTCCGGTGGGTGAAGAATGAAGTTGAGGCTTCGTTCGCTTCCTCTTGGTGGCGGCATTGTGTATCGACGACAACACGATTAGAAGAACCAAGACTTTTGCTTTTCGTGTGTACCAAGAATGGAATCGCGCCGCGCGGGGAGTTGTGTCGCGCGCTAAGCATCGTCTCGGACAAACCCCGAGCATTCGATTACTCTCTACCCTTTCGACAGCGTCGGTAAAGGTGCCTATGACGAGAGACGACAAGTTTCGGCAGATCGCGGCGGAGTTCGGATTCGATCCGGACGAGGAAATCAAGATCGGTGGAAAGTACACACCTGTTTTGATTGATGGGAACGTCGCCTACATTGCCGGCCAAATTCCGCGAGTGGGAGAAACGGTGCGCTTCGTTGGCGTAGTGGGCGAATCGATTTCGCTCGAAGAGGGGCGTCGTGCCGCTGGGACTTCCACGCTGCGCGCCCTGTCGCTAATCAAAAAGCGCTGCGGGACGCTCGATGCCATTCAGGCGGTGCCGCGCATCACTGTGTATGTGCGAAGCGCGCCCGACTTCACGATGCAAAGCGAAGTCGCCGACGGCGCATCTGACGTCTTGTATTCGGTGCTTGGCGACGTCGGCATACACACTCGCTCGTCCGTTGGTGTACTGCAATTGCCAAAAGGTGCGTCGATAGAAGTGGATTTCATCTTCACGGTGCGGCCCGCGTAGTGGTGCCGATATCCTCCAGCCGCGCCACCGTCAGATCCACTAGCGCCCGCAAGCGTGCCAGCCGGCGCATGTCGCGGTGAATGCCAAACCAGACGTCGCGTCCCGGCGGCGCTTCGCCCAAGTCGATGCGCCGCAGGTCGGGCGTCGCATCGCCCAGTGCGCACGGTAGTACTGCGAAGCCGCCACCCTCGGCGCACATGCGAGCCTGCACGCCACGGTTGTTGCTGCGATAGGCGATACGTGCCCTGGGCAGCATTCTTCCGGCCCATGTCACGTCGGGTAGCGTGCCAAAAGCGGTATCCATGCTGATGAGCGCGGCCCCCTGGCCGTCGCCGGCACGCGGTGCCACCAGATCGCGGTGCCCGTACAGCGCGTACTGCATGTGCATCAGCTTTCGCTGGATGACGTCCGGCTCCTCGAACGGCGTGATGCGAAACGCCAGGTCGGCCTCGCGGCGCGCAAGGCTGTACTGGCGTGAGTCCGTCACCAGTTCCAACGACACGTCCGGATGCAGCCTGAGGAAAGCGGCAAAGACCGGGGTCAACACATGCATGCCGAACCAGTCGGATGACGTGACGCGCAGCGGGCCTGTCAGCGTATTGCCCTGTCCCGCCAGCGCTCGGGAGAGTCCGAGCGCTTCCTCCTCCATACGCTCGGCATAGACCAGGACGGCGCTCCCCTCGTCGGTCAGTACCAGGCCGTCGCTGGTTCGGTGGAACAAGGCTTGCCCAACGGCCTCCTCCAGCGCTCTGAGGCGCCGGCCCATCGTCGGTTGTGTCTGGCCGATCACTCGCGCCGCGCCGCCGAGCGTCCCCGCCCGCGCTATCGCGAGAAAGATCCGGACATCGCTCCATTCAAGCCTGTGGTCATGCATTTTTGACTATCCGCCATTCAAGATTGTTAATTTCCATGCGATTCCGCATGAGCCATGATGATTCCAATGACACGCGGAAAGCAAGATGTCCTGCGTGATGGCCAAACGGAAAAATCTGGAGATGACAATGTCCATGCACGCCCTGGTGCTGAACCACTACAACGGCCCCCTCGAATCCACCACGCTGGCCAAGCCTGACCCCGGCCCTGGACAGGTGCTGGTACGCATCGCAGCCAGCGGCCTCAATCCGCTCGACACCAAGATTCGGGCGGGCGCCGCCGCGCATGCGCGGCATTCGCTGCCGCTCGTCCTTGGCATTGACATGGCTGGCACAGTGGAAGCGGTTGGTGCGGGCGTTACCGCTTTTCGCCCCGGCGACGAAGTCTACGGAATGACCGGCGGCGTGGCTGGCCTGCAAGGTTCGCTCGCGCAGTACGCCGCCGTCGACGCCGATCTGTTGGCGCGCAAGCCGTCGAATCTGTCCATGCGCGACGCTGCGGCGCTGCCGCTGGCTTTCATCACGGCCTATGCCGGTATCGTCGATCGGGCGCACCTGCGGGCCGGCCAGACCGTGCTCGTCCAGGGCGGTGCCGGTGGCGTCGGCCATATCGCGGTGCAACTGGCGAGCGCGCTGGGCGCCAAGGTATTCGCCACGGCCAGCGAGAAGAATCTAGACCTGGTGCGCGAACTCGGCGCAACGCCCATTGATTACCGCGCGCAGTCCGTCGAAGACTACGTCGCCGCGCACACACAGGGCGACGGCTTCGATCTGGTCGTCGACACGGTTGGCGGACCGACGCTGGATACCTCGTTTGCCGCGGTGAAGCACTCCGGCCACGTAGTCAGCGCACTCGGTTGGGGCACACACGCGCTGGCGCCGCTTTCGTTCCGGGAAGCCACCTACTCCGGCGTGTTCACGCTGTATCCGCTTCTCACCGGCAAGCTGCGCGCCCATCACGGCGAGATGATGCGCGAGGCCACGCGGCTGGTGGAAAGCGGACTGCTACGGCCGGTGGTCGATCCACGCCGCTTTACGATGGTGCAGGCGGAACAGGCATATGAGGTCGTCACTGCGGGCACCGCGCGCGCGAAGTTGGTCGTCGAGATCGAATGATGGCCGGGACGGGGCCACGCTTTCTCGCCAGGGCTGGTCCGTTCGCCCGTCAGCACGATACTCCCCCGGCTGATGCGTACCTGATTGCCACTGGACATGGCGACGAAATTGCCCCATATACGGAGAAACTCCTGAACCCTGATGGCTTGGCCGCACCAACCTGAACAAATCCAAGATGGCACTGCATATCGAAACCCCTTTGCTGGCGTCCCCAACCCTAAGTGCAGCGGCGGGGCGCTCAGTCTGGCTCAAGCTTGAATCGCTGCAACCTTCCGGCTCGTTCAAGCTGCGCGGCATTGGCGCCGCATGCGAAGCGTATGTGCGGCAAGGAAAACGGCGGTTCATCTCGTCGTCAGGCGGCAACGCCGGCATAGCCGTAGCGTACGCCGGCAGCCGACTGTCGATCCCGGTCACGGTGGTCGTACCCGAATCCACCTCAGCACGCGCGATGGCACTGATCCGCCAGCATGGCGGTGAGGTCGTCGTGCATGGCGCGACATGGGACGACGCCAACGCACTCGCCATGTCGATGGTTGGCGACGATGCCGTCCTCCTCCACCCTTTCGACGACCCGTTGCTATGGTCCGGGCATGCCACGCTGGTCGACGAAGTAGCCCGGACCGGCTTCCGACCGGACGCCGTGGTGCTCTCCGTAGGCGGTGGCGGACTATTTTCTGGCGTGGTTGAGGGCCTGCGACGCAATCATTGGGAAGACGTGCCCGTGATCGCCGTGGAGACGATCGGCGCGGACTCGCTTTCGCAGTCGTTGCGGGCCGGTCATCGGGTAACGCTGGAGGCCATCACGAGCGTGGCCAAGTCTCTCGGCGCGAAACAGGTCAGTGCGCAGGCATTCGCGCTTGCCCGCTCGCACCCCACGCGAAGTGTGGTGGTGCCGGACCGCTCCGCCGTGGCCGCGTGTGAGCGTTTTCTGGACGAGCATCGCCTGCTGGTCGAACCCGCGTGCGGGGCAAGCCTCGCACTCGCCTACGAGCATAGCGAAGCGCTGGAAGGCGCTAACAACGTATTGATCGTGGTCTGCGGCGGCGTAACGGCCACCGTGGACGATCTGCGTCAGTGGTCGCGGTCTTGATTCCCGATTGGGTCATGATTTCCGGCCACCTTGGCGGAGGCGGGACGGGCCGTGGTGCCGGGCGACCCTTGCTTTTTCGCCATCGCGCAATTGTCTTTTCATCGTCTATGAATAATTAATCACAGTGCTCACGTCGTTAATCCGTGCATCTCTCTCACGGACGATCAACGATGAGTTCTGTCTCCTCCCTCGGTTCCGCCGCAGGCTTCGACCTGAACCAGATCCTCGCGGCGAAGGAGCGCAGCGTCGCCGCGCGCCTCAATTTCTACGACCAGCAGGCCACGGCCTATAACAGCAGGCTATCGGGCTACGCCAAGGTTCACGCCAGCCTGGACAAATTGACCGACGCGGCCAGTGCCATCACCAAGCTCGGCAACTTCGATCCGGCCAAGAATAGCAACCCATTGCCCGCGGCCTCGGCGGTCAAGCAACTGGTGGATGCGTTCAATGCCGTGCGCGGCGAGATCGGCGCCCAAAGCGCGGTCGGCACGGACAATACGGTGCGCGGCGCGCTTGCCGGTGATGCGTCGCTGCGCGCGATTTCCACCGCGCTGCAAGGCGCGCTCGACAACGGGGACATAGGCAAGCTCGGCCTATCCTTCGACAACCAGGGCAACCTGACGCTGGACAGCGCCAAGCTGGAGAAAGCGCTGAAGGACGATCCCGATGCCGTCAGGAAGCTGCTCCAGGGCGACGACAAGAACGGCGGGCTCGGCAAGGCGATTGCCGACGTGGTGACGGCCGTGACCAAGCCTGATGGTTACCTCGACAAGGCGGCGAGCCAGGTCAAGGGCGACCTGCGCAACCTCGCGGGTCGTCAGGCCGATGAGGCGACGCGGGCGGTGGCGTTGATGGAAACCTACCGCATCCAGTACACGCGGCTCGACATGCTGATCAACAACAGCAATTCGGCCAACGACTTCTTTTCCGGCCAGATGGCAATGCTGCGCGGCCGCTAACGGCGGCAGTGGCATCGGCGCGCGATTGTTGCCGTTCGCTCCACACACTGCGTTCGAGAATCGACTTGTGCGCAGCAGCGCGAGAAAACTAACATCGCGCGTTTCGAGTGTCGCGGGAGTTGCGCCGGATGGATAAGTTCCGAGCCATGTCAGTCTTCAAGAGGATCGTCGAGGCCGGCAGTTTCGGCCGCGCCGCCGATTCCCTGGGCATGGCGCGCGGTTCCGTGACGCGCTTGATCCAGGAACTCGAAGCCACGCTGGACGCGCGGCTGATCCATCGCTCGACCCGCAGCCTGCGCCTGACATCGAAGGGCGCGATCTACTACGGCCACTGCGTCAGCATTCTCGCGGCGGTGGACATGGCGGAAGCGGGTTTTCGCAGCACCACGCGCGGGCCTCAGGGCCGCTTGCGCATTGTCTTGCCGGATTCGCTCGGGCGCCGCGTCATCCTGCCCTCTCTGCCGTCGTTCCACGACCAGCATCCCGATATCGAACTGACGATGCATTTCGGCGAGGACCGTCCCGATATGGTCCAGGACGGCATCGATTGCGCCATTCGCATCGGGGAACTGGAGGATTCGTCGCTCACCGCGCGCCGCATCGGGCGATATCCGTACGTGACGGCCGCGAGCCCAATCTACCTTGCTCGCTTCGGCATTCCATCGCACCCCGATGGCTTGCAGGAGCATCGTGCCGTGCACCACGCGGTTTCGGGATCGCCGCCGGGGCTGACGTTCCTCACCGACGGAAAACCCAGGGTGATACGTGTGCCATCGCGGCTTTCCACGGATGACAGCGAGGCGCACCTGCAAAGCGGACTGCTGGGGCTCGGCATCATCCAGGTGCCATTGCTGCTGGCGATTCCGCATATGGAGCGCGGCGAGCTGAGCGAGATACTGGCCGCGTTCAGGCCGCCCGCCCCTGCGCTGTCGGCAATCTTCTCCCGGCCGAACCTGTCACCAGCGTTGCGCGTGTTTGTCGACTGGGTGGACAGCGTGTGTCGTGCGAATGGCGTGGTGGCCGGTGCGGAAGGCAGGGACAAGACCGATGCCCCTCTTCCCTCTTCCGCGAATGCGGCAGAGAGAAGGCCATAGCAATGCATGTCGCTTCCCGCCTCCCGCTGCGGCACCAAGAGCCCGACTTACCAATTCAAGCGGTGAGACCTGAAGCAACCGACTTTATGGGCCCAGCAGGTTTCCGGTGCGAAATGCATGCTCGCCCGAGATCCGGCCGATCTGGTCGCCCGGCTTGACGAAGCGCGTATCGCGTCCCATGTAGAACACGCCGGTGCTACCTGCGGAAATCGTAATGCGCTCGCCGGCCACCGGGTCCACGATGTCGAAAAGGGGCTGACCTTTCGTGACCGCGTGGCCCACGGCGGCGCGATATACGAGCATGCCGGCCACCGGCGCCACGAGCTGTTCGCTGCCGGCCAGCGGCGTGGCGGGTTGCGCCAATGGCGGTAGCGCGGGCGCGTCCCCTTGCACAGCGCCAACGTGGATCAGGTAGTTCAGCAGCGCCTGGGCATCCTGCCGCGCCAGTTCGTGGGACACATCGCGCTGGCCGCGATGCTCGACGGTCACTGCGATGCTGCCCGATGGAATCGGATACCGCTCGCCGTAAGCCTGCTGAAGCTGGTACCACGTGAAGCTGTGCGCTTCGTCGAACGAGCAGGCGCCAGAATCCAGTGCGAGCAGGCTGGCTGTCGCTCCCAGGTAGCGGGCCAGCGGCTCGACCTCGCGCCAGATGGCGTCTCCCGTGTAAAGGTGCATGCCGGCCTCGCGCGAGCAATGCAGGTCCAGGACGTAGTCCGCATCGTGCGCCAGCAGCATCAGCGCCTGTTGCAGCGAGGCGAACAGCGATGCCGGTGCGCGGGACAGCAGCGCCTGGCGCCACGCGGCCCGAATCGCGCGCACGTTGGCTTGCGCATCGGCGCCAAGCTGATCAGCCACGGCTGCCGCCACGTCCTTGAACAGCATCGGGAAGTCGCGGTTGAAGTTCTTGCCGCTGGACAGCTCGAAGCGTCCGACGAAGTTGCCCATCACGCCCTGGGCCAGCCCGACCGGATTGGCCGCCGACACGACCACCACTTCGGCGCGCAACTGTCCTTCCGCCTCGATGCGCGCCAGATGCTCGCACAGCGTCGTGGCAACGAGCATGGCCGGCACTTCGTCGGCATGTAGCCCTGCCTGGATATAGACCTTGCGCCCCGATCCGGCGTCACCGAAATGATGGCTGACCAACTGGAAGGCGACGCCGGGCGATGGCGATTTGAGCGAATGGATCTGGCTGTGCATGAAAGGGACCTTCGTTGAGACGATGCGATGCGGACTCAGTGGATTTCCGCCGGCTCGGGCGCGCAAGCCGTGGCGACGGCAGGCACGCTCGTGGCCTGGGCGAGTTGTGCGAACAGGTTGCGAGGATCGGCCAGGGCCGGAATCAATTCGGTGCGCGTGCCGATATTGAGAATTTCCGCCTGATCGCGCAGATAGCGCAACGCCGAGAAGTCCTCAAGCGCGAAGCCGACCGAGTCGAAGATGGTGATTTCACCGGCTTCCAGGCGGCCCGGCACTTCGCCTTCGAGCACGCGCCAGAACTCCGTCACCGGGAAGTCGGCGGGCATCTGCTGCACGTCGCCTTCGATACGGCTTTGCGGTTCGAACTCGACGAACACGCGGCCCCGGCGCAGCACGTCGGGATGCAGCTCGGTCTTGCCGGGGCAGTCGCCGCCCACGGCGTTCAGGTGCATGCCCGGCTCCAGCATGTCCGGCGTGACGATGGTGGCGTAGGCCTTGTCGGCGGTCACCGTGGTCACGATGTCGGCACCGCGCAGCGCCTCGGCCGTGCTGGCACAGGCCCGCACTTCCAGCCCCGGCACCTCGGCAAGGTTGCGGCGCAGCTTGTCGGTGGCGGCGGGATCGACGTCATAAGCCTGGATGCGGCGGATGCCGAGCAGGTGATGGAAGGCCAGCGCCTGGAACTCGCTCTGCGCGCCATTGCCGACCAGGGCCATAGTCGTGGCATCGGCACGCGCCAGGCGCCGCGCGGCCATCACCGACGTGGCTGCAGTACGAATGGCCGTCGTCAGCGTCAGTTCGCTTAGCAGCAGCGGCATGCCGGTGGAGACCTCGGCCAGTACGCCGAACGCCATCACGGTAGGCAAACCGATGCGGGTGTTCGCCGGATGGCCGTTCACGTACTTGAAGCTGTACAGGTGCGCGTCGGCCGTCGGCATCAGCTCGATCACGCCCAGCGGCGAATGGCTGGCGGAACGGGCCGATTTCTCGAAGTCCTGCCAGCGCCGGAAGTCGTCCTCGATATAGCGCGTCATGCCGCGCAACGCCTGGGCAAGGCCTCGCGTGGCGACGATGCGGGATACGTGCTCGGTCGAAAGGAATTGGGTCATGTCATTGGCTCCTGGGAGTAAGGCGAAAGTGCGTCAGGCCATTCTCTACAGGAGGACCACCAAATTGAAGTGGTTATTGTGTTCACAAAATACTATCATTGCTGCAATTCGAACACAACGCACTGCATTTCGACAGATGGACGAGTTTGACCACAAGCTGCTTGCCCTGCTGCGTGCCGATGCGCGCGCCAGCGTTGCCGTACTGGCCCACCGGCTGGGCGTGGCGCGCACCACGATCACCAACCGCATGGCCAGGCTCGAGAAATCGGGGATGATCGTCGGCTACACCGTGCAATTGCGGCCGCAGGCGCAGCAGGACACCATTTCGGCGTGGATGAGCATTGCCGTGGAAGGCAACCAGGCGCGCGAAGTCATTGCCCGGCTGCTGGGGGAGCCGGGTGTTTCGTCACTGCACGACACTAATGGCCGCTGGGACCTGCTGGCCGAAGTGCGCGCCGTCACGCTGGACGGGCTGGCCGGCGTGCTGGAGCGCGTGCGCCTGATCCGCGGCATCAGCGCCACGGAAACGAGCATTCACCTCACGAGCTACAAGATGTCGTGAGGCAGGAAGATCCGCGCCCGCCTAGGGCAGGACGTCATCCTCGGCGGCGCGCACGCGCAGCCGGCTGGCCACGTCGAGATGGCGGCGCATCAGTTCGGCCGCGCCCTCGCGATTGCCCGATTCCAGCGCGGCAAGGATGCCGAGGTGCTCGTGGCAACTCACCTCCACGCGGTCGCGCCCGTGCTTCCAGTCGTAGTTGGACAGGCGCCGCATGCGGTTCAGCCGCCGGATCGCATCCACCAGGAAACGGTTGCCCGACGCCTGCGCCAGCCCCTCGTGGAACGCGGCGTTGGTCTCGAAGAAGGCCACCGGCGACCCCTCGGTCCACGGCTGCGTCAGGAACGCCGAGTGCTGGATGCGCATATGCGCCGCCCAGTCTGGCGACAGGACGAAGCCAGGCTCCAGCAGGCCGGCCGGCTCGATGATCAGGCGGAACCGGTAGCTCTCGACCCTCGCCTCGCGGTACCACGCGGCGTCCTGGAACTTCCACAGGTAGCCCAGCCGCCGCTCCACGATGCCCAGGTCGGCCAGCCTGACCAGCGCCTGCTTGATCGTGGCGCGCGTCTCGCCATAGGTCTGCATCAGGTCGCGCTCGGACACCTCGTCGGCCAGCGCGCCGCGCTGCCGGTCGTGCGCGATGCGGGTAATGAGCTGATCCTCGCCCGCGGGCGCCGCCTCGTCCGCCACCGCCACGGGCGGCGGGCTCACCAGTGCCACGCCTTTGTTGCGACGCCGCTCCACAAAGCCTTGCGCCTCCAGTTCGTCGAGCGCCGCGCGTATTGGCGTGCGCGACACCCCCAGCGCTTCGGCCAGCTTCTGTTCGTTCAGGCGGTCGCCCTCGCGCAGGTCCTCGTTCCGGATCCATTCGGCAATCCGGTCACGCAGCGCCAGACGCGCGCGTCCCATCGACTCGTTCGGAATACTCATTGATTTTTTTGTATCACCAAAATACACTTTGGATTATACATTCACCAGACACACTCCTAACCCACACCCGTAGTACCACGCCATGACCCACCAACCAGACCAGCACCCATCCTATCCGGCCGTTGCACCCGAGATCCCCCTGATTGAAGTGCGCGGTGCCCCGCGCGAGCGCGGCCGCCAATACGGCGAGCAGGCCGCGCCGTGGATCCGGCGCGGCATCGAACACTACTCGCGCCAGCTCGAAAAAAGCAAGCTTGGCTGGAAAGAGCTCGAACACATCGTCGCCACGTTCGAACCGACCATTGCCGCCTTCGACGCCCACTATATCGACGAGATGCGCGGTATTGCTGAAGGCGCCGGCGTGCCCTACGTGGCCGTGGTGATGCTCAACGCCCGCACCGAAGTGCTGAAGCTGGCCGAGCGCATGCGCAACCGCGAACCGGTGCCGCTGGAACCGGACGGCTGCACGGGCGTCATCGCGCTGCCGGAGGCCACCGCAAGCGGCCGGGTGATCCATGCCCAGAACTGGGACTGGAAGGCCGAGTGCGCCGAATCGGCGGTGGTATTGAAGGTGCATCGTGACGACGGCCCCGACCTCCTGACTTTCACCGAGGCCGGCGCGCTGGCCCGCTCGGGCATGAACGCCGCGGGTATCTCGATCACGGCCAACTATCTCGAATGCGAGCGAGACTACCGCACGCTGGGTGTGCCTCTGGCGCTGATCCGCCGTAAGGTGCTGGAACAGCAACGCCTGGCCTTTGCGATGCAGGCGGTCTACGTGACGGCTAAATCGGCCGCGAACAATATCATGGTGGGCCACGCGGGCGGCATCGGCATCGACTTCGAATGCGCGCCCGACGAGACCTTCCAGGTACTGCCCCAGCAGGGTGTCATCGTGCATGCCAACCACTGGCTGAGTCCGGTGGCGCTGACCAAGCTGCGCGAGCTTGGCATCCAGAAGATGCCGGACTCGCTCTATCGTGATGAGCGCGTGCGCCAGTTGGTGCTGCCGCATGTCGGCAACATCACCGTGGATACCATCAAGCAGGCCCTGTTCGATGATTTCGAGACCCCGTGGTCGGTGTGCCGTCCACCCCGGCCGAATTCCAGCAACAATCTTTCCGCCACGGTTGCCATGATCGTCATGGAGCCGGAACTGGGCGTGATGGAAGTGTCCATGCTGCCCGCGCTGTTCCCGACGTTCCGCACGTTCCGGCTCGACATGGAAATCGAGCAACCGAAGGCCGGGCGCGCCGTGCCACGGCACGCGGCGGCAGCCTGATCACGCGGGAGGAGCGATGGAGATACGAGACAACCACAATAGAAGAATGACGTACACGCTGGCCGGCGCCCTGGCGCTTGCTATGGCGTGTGCACCGATCGCCGCGCATGCGCAGCCCGCGCAGGACTTGCTGCGCGTGCGCCTGAACGCCGACATCCGTTCCACCGACCCCGGCGTCAATCGCGACGTCAATACCGATGCCGTGATGGCGCACGTGCTGGAAGGACTCGTGGCGTTCCGCGAGGACACGTCGGTCGGGCCCTTGCTCGCGCAGACGGTGACCACCTCGCCGGACGGACTGATCTACACCTTCACGCTGCGGCCGGGACTGCGCTTTCAGAACGGTGCGCCCGTCACCGCCGATGACGTGGTCTTCGACTGGCAGCGCTACATGACGCCGGCCAATAACTGGCGCTGCTTGTCCGAGTTCGATGGCCGGGGCCTGGCCAAGGTGACGTCCGTCGTCGCCCGGGACCCTGCTACCGTCGTCTTCACGCTGGACAAGCCATCGGCCCTGTTCCTGAAGACGCTCGCGCGGCCCGATTGTGGTGGTACTGGTATCTACCATCGCAGTTCCATAGGCCCGGACGGCAAGTGGCGCGAGCCGGTTGGCACCGGCCCTTACCGGATCACGGACTGGAAGCGCGGCCAGTACATCGAGCTGGCGCGCAACCCCCACTACCAGGCACTGCCCGGCAAGCGCGATGGCAACACCGGCAACAAGACGCCAGACATCGCAAGGATCCGATTCATGATCGTCCCGGATCCGTCTTCGGCCAAGGCCGCGCTGCTGTCCGGAAACATCGACGTGATTCCCGACGTGGAAGACAACGACCTTCCAGACTACCGTGCGCGCAAGGACATCCTGCTCGACAGCACGCCCACCATGAGTCTGAATGGGCTGCTGTTCCAGACACGCGACCCGGTACTCAAGGATCCACGCATTCGCCGCGCCATTGCCTTGACGATCGATGTGCCGGAAATGGTCGATGCTGTCACCAGTGGTGGCTCGGCGCCGAGTCGTTCCGTCATACCGCGCCCCAGCCCGTTCTACGGCAAGCCGCAGGCCGTGATGCCAGGCCGCGATGTCGAGGCGGCGCGCAAGCTGCTGGCGCAAGCCGGCTATCGCGGGCAGACCATCAAGATTCTGACCACCAAGCGCTACAACTCGCTGTTCGACATCGCCGTGCTGACCCAGGCGATGGCCGCCGAGGCCGGCCTGCGCATCGACGTGGAAGTGCTTGACTGGGCCACGCTGCTTGACCGCTACAACCGTGGCGATTTCCAGGCGCTGGCGTTCACCTATTCGGCCCGGCTTGACCCATCGCTCTCCTACGACATGATCACTGGTCCGAAAGACAAGCAGCCGCGCAAGGTCTGGGAAAGTCCCGAAGCCATCCGTCTGTTGGAGGCGAGCATGACCGAGACGGATCCGGTTCGCCGGCAGGCGGTGTTCGACGCGCTGGAGGCGCGCATGCGCGAAGACGTGCCGGCCATCTTCATCTATTCGGAGACCCGCACCAGTGCCGCGCGCAGCTATGTGCGCAACTTCGGCGGATGGCCGCTGGGCCAGCCGCGCGCCTGGAACGTATCGTTCGGTGCGCCATCCGCACCGGCAACGGCCAGCGCCGCGCGGTAGCCCGCAGGAACAAAAGGGCCGCCAGGCGGCCACGTTATTTTTCCGGGTACCTCGCGTACCCTTCCCGGACCGACCCATGTCATCCTCATTCCCGCTATACCTGCTGCGACGCGCGTTGTGGACGCTACCCACGCTGCTGCTCGTGGCGGTGCTGGTGTTCGTGCTGATGCGCCTGATCCCGGGCGACCCGGCGCAACTGATTCTTGGCGACACCGGCACGGCCGCGCAGATCGCCGACCTGCGCGCCCAGCTTGGCCTGGACAAGCCTATCTTCGTGCAGTTCTGGCTCTGGCTCTCGCACATGGCCAGCGGCGATCTCGGGCATTCCATCACCAGCGGCGAAGCCGTGCTGCCGTTGCTGGTGGAACGCTTCCAGGTAAGCGCGACGATCGTGCTCGTGGCGGTTGCCGCCGCCACCGCCATCGCCGTACCCGCTGGCCTGTTCGCAGCCTGGAAGCAGAATTCGCTGTCGGACACCGTCATCGTGGCGGGCGCCACGTTCTTCCTGTCGATCCCCAGTTTCTGGCTCGGCCTGCTGCTCCTGCTGGGGGTGGGCCTCAAGCTCGGATGGGTGCCAGTGGTGGGCTACGTGACATTCAGCGACGACTGGCACGCCGCCCTCAGCTATCTCGTCCTGCCGATCGTCACGCTGACGCTGATCGAGATGGGCGTGCTGACCCGCATGGCCCGCGCCAGCGCTATCGAGACGCTGCGCCTGGAGTACGTGACGCATGCGCGCGCCAAGGGCCTGTCCGAACGCCGCGTGCTGCTGCGCCACGTGCTGCCCAACGCCTTCGCCCCCACGTGGACCATGATCGGGCTGGTGCTTGGCAACCTGCTGGGCGGCATTGCCGTGCTGGAGACCGTCTTCACGCTGCCCGGCCTGGGCCGCCTGCTGGTCGACGCGATCTTCGCGCGCGACTACCCCGTCGTGCAGGGATGCCTGCTGTTCACCGCCGCCATCTACGTGCTGGTGAACCTGGTTGTCGACCTGTTCTACCCCCTCTTCGACCCGCGAGTTGCCACGTCATGAAATTCAGAACCAACGCCGTCATCGGCGGCACGCTAGTCGGCATGGTCGTGTCGATGGCGCTGCTTTCCGCGGTCTGGACGCCGTTCAATCCACTCAAGCTGAACCTGCGCATGCGCCTGAAGCCGCCCACCGGACTGCACTGGCTGGGCACCGACGAATTCGGCCGCGACATCATGTCGCGTTTGCTGGCCGGGGCCGGCGCCAGCCTGACCGTGGCCGCGCTGACCGTGCTGGTGGCGCTGCTGCTGGGCACGCTGCTGGGCCTGTGCTCGGGATACTTCCGGGGCCGCATCGACCGCGTCATGATGGTGCTCAACGACGCATTGCTGGCCTTCCCCGGCATCCTGCTGGCGCTCGCCATCATGGTGATCACCGGGGCAAACAAGTACGGCATCATCCTGGCGCTGGGACTGGCGTACACGCCCACGGTCGTGCGGCTGGTACGCGGCACCGTGCTCTCCCTGCGCGAGAAGGAATTCGTGGAAGCGTCACGCGTGATCGGCAATAGCGAACTCGTGACCATGCTGCGCCACATCCTGCCCAACTGCGCCGCCCCGTTGATGGTGCTCGGCACGTCGATGTTCGGCTGGGTTGTACTGGCCGAGAGCGCGCTGAGCTTTCTGGGGCTTGGCGTGCCGCCGCCCGCACCCACATGGGGCAACATGCTGTCTTCCGGCCGCCCCTACATGGAATCCGCCGCCTGGCTCGGCATCGCGCCCGGCCTCTGCATCGCCATGACGCTGCTTGGCATCAACCTGCTGGGCGACGCGCTGCGCGACTGGCTCGACCCCCGCATGGAGCGACAATGACCGCCCAATCCCTGAACGACATCGAGTCGTCCACCGCCACGGCGCCCCTGCTCTCGGTGCGCAATCTCACGCTGAAGGGTCCTTCTGGCAATCCGATCCTCAATGGCATCTCGTTCGACATGGCACCCGGCGAGGTGCTGGCCCTGGTTGGCGAATCGGGCAGCGGCAAGACGATGGCTGGCCGCGCCGTCATGCGATTGCTGCCGGCGCAGGTCGCGCAGACCGGTGGCACGATCACGCTGGCCGGCCACGACGTCGCCACGCTGCCCGAGCGCGCCATGCGCGGCCTGCGCGGCCAGGTGGCGGGCATGGTGTTCCAGGAACCGATGGTGTCGCTGAACCCGGCCATCACGGTTGGGGCCCAGCTCTGCGAAGGGCTGATGCTGCACGAGCGCATCGGTGCGGCGGCGGCGCGCGAGCGGGCCATCGACATGCTGCGCCGTGTGCAGATCGCCGACCCCGAAGGCTGCATGGCGGCGTTTCCGCATGCGTTCTCCGGCGGCATGCGCCAGCGCATCATGCTGGCATCGGTCATGCTGCTCAAGCCGCGCCTGCTGATCGCCGACGAACCGACGACCGCGCTCGACGCATTGAGTCAGCGCGAAGTCATGGAAATCATGGCGGAGCTGACCCGTAGCTGCGGCACCGCCGTGCTGCTGGTCACGCACGACCTGCAGCTCGTGGCGCACTATGCGGACAGCATGCTCGTGCTCAAGCGCGGCGATCAGGTCGAGTATGGATCGGCGGCGCAGGTCCTGAGCCAGCCCGCGACGGCCTATACCCGCAGCCTGATCAATGCCCTGCCCTGCCGCGCCGACGATCGCGCACCGGTTGCCGACGTGGCGCCCGTGATCGAGGCGCGTCATGTCTCGGTGGCGTATCCCGGTGCGCATCGCATGTTCTCGCGCCAGGCCGACAAGCTGGCCGTGGACGACGTCTCGCTGGCGATCCGTCCCGGCGAAGTGGTCGCCGTAGTGGGCGGCTCCGGTTCCGGCAAGACCACGCTTGGGCGCGCCATGATCGGCCTGCTGCCGCTTGCCGGCGGCGACCTTCGTTTCCGCGGACAACCCGTGGGGTCCGGTGACAAGGCCGCGCGGCGCGAATTCCGGTTGGCCTGCCAGATGGTGTTTCAGGACCCGTATTCGTCGCTCGATCCGCGCCAACGCATCGCGGACATCGTTGCCGAGCCGCTCAATCACGGGCCGCGTCTCACGCAAGCCGAGCGGCAGGCGCGCACGGCTGAGATGCTGTCGGAGGTGGGGCTGGACGGCTTGGGCGACCGGTTCCCGCATGCGCTGTCCGGCGGCCAGCGACAGCGCGTGGCCATCGCCCGGGCACTGATCCGCCGGCCCGCCTTGGTGGTGGCCGACGAACCGGTCTCCGCGCTCGACATGACGATCCAGAAGCAGGTGCTGACGCTGTTCCGCCAGTTGCAGACCCACCACGGCTTTGCCTGCTTCTTTGTTTCGCATAACCTCGCGGCGGTGTCCGAGGTGGCCGACCGCATCGTCGTCATGCACCAGGGCCGCATCGTCGAGCAAGGCAGCGTCGCGGACATCTTCGACCGGCCACAGCACCCCTACACGCAGGCGCTGCTGGAAGCCGCCTACGTCGCGCCGGGGCAGCAGACGCCGCTGTCCGCGCGCATGGCCGTGGCCGCCTGAAGGCATCCCGCATGAAGAAAGGGCGCACCCCGCGGTGCGCCCTTTTTGTTTGTCATGCCCCGAAGCCTCAGAACCTGTGGCGCATGCCGAGCAGAACGCCCGTCTGGTTCTTGCCCGCAACGGTCGAACCGAAGCCGCCGGTGCCAAGGTTCGAACCGTCCTTGTTGCGCGTGTAGGCCAGGTTCAGGTAGACGTCCGTCCGCTTGGAGAGCGAGTAGTCGGCGGAAGCGACGAACAGCCAGGGGTCCGCGCCGCTGTTGCGGAAGTCCTGATAGTACGCGGCGCCGGTCAGCGACCACGCTGCGGTGATGTCCCATTGGGCGCCGGCCCAGTAGAGATTGGTCGTCTGGCTCGACGGCGACGTCATGAACCTTGCATAGCGATAGCCGACATACGACTTGACCGGACCGATGACGTAGGTGGCCGCCAGCGACGCCTTGCGCGTCTTGTCCTGATCGGTCGCGACCGTGTTGCCGTTCAGCTCGTCATAGACGGCGGCAATGGACAACGGGCCACCGTCGTAGGCCAGGCTCGCGCCATACTCGCGGCCCACCTTGTAGTTGCCGGGCACCTCGCCATTGACGCCCGACGTGCCGTCGGCGCCAAAGCTATAGAGGAGCTTCGCCGTCATCGGCCCGAACTTGCTCACGTACTTGATCGAGTTGTCCGCGCGCGACTGGAACGCATCGTCCTGGATCCCGATCGAATAGCGGGTGGAAATGCCCATCGGGTCGTACTGCACGCCGAAGTCGTATATGGGCGTATTGTGGCGGCCCAGCGTCAGCGTGCCGTAGGCCGTGTCCAGACCGATCCACGCCTGGCGTCCGAACAGGCGCCCGCTCTGCCCGCTCTTGCCGTCATCGACGTTGTAGCCGCTCTCCAGCGCGAAGATGGCGCGCATACCGCCACCCAGATCCTGTGCACCGCGCAGGCCCCAGCGCGAGCCGGACAGGTTGCCTGACTGCATGCGCACGACACTGTTGCCGGCACCCTTTTGATGGTTGGCGAACTCCACGCCCACATCGGCCACGCCATAGAGCGTCACCGATGTCTGCGCGAAGGCAACCTGGCAGGATGCCGTGGCGATGGACGCCAGAAGGTAATGGCTCTTTTTCATGCTCTCGATACTCTCCTCTTGGTGAATTTTCTTCCCGATGCACCGCGACGCGCCGCCATACGCTCCGTGTCGAACGGCAGCACGCCGACGTGCGCTTCTGCGAGCGCCGCCGGACCTCAGGTAAAACCGGGAAGTTCATCGCACCCGCATGGGCTCACGCGGGCAACACCGACGTGCGTGCGTCGGCGCCAAGGGATTGTTTCAAGCCGTCAACCCAAAATGAAGCGTGCATAGTGCAGTCCCACCTGTACTTGCCCATGCATTTTGACGTTACGGCATGGCATAAATGTCGTTTGTCTTCTGCGGGCGTTTGAATTGACTGGGTCGGACCTCCGCTCCTTTCGTAAGGGGCGCGGAACGATTTTCGTCGAGCCGTTGCATCGGCTGACTACAAGGGCGCTTCTCGGCCAGAAGCGGACGGTCGAGCAAAGATCGCACCTTTTCAGCTAGCTGTCTCCGAGCTTGATAGTGCAATCCGCCCACTCACCACCCGAGAGTCGGGATGGGATCACTGAGCGAGTAAATGACCTGCTGGTCATTGGCCTTTGCCGCCTGGTTGGGTAAATCCGCGGTTAAGAATTCTTCCGTCTCCGATGGGTTCGCGACGACAAAAGAAATCCCTAGAGAACCCTCGAGGGATGTGCTGATCGATGGCCTGCGACGGCCATCTAGCGATTCAATATGCTCGTGCCTTATGCGCCATCGGTGAACGCATCTCTCTTATCCGTAACACGTGCGCCATCGGTGAACGCGTCCCTCTTATCCGTGACGCGCGCGCCATCGGAGAAGACATCGAACTTTGATGTCAGACCTCCATCGGTATAGGGATCTCGCGGGCCCATCGTGCTAGCGCCGTCGGTGTAGACATCGCGCGTCCCCGCGCCATAGACCACGCCAGCGCTGACCGCCGCACTCGCCACAGCGAGCAAGCAGATTGTTCTTACCATTTTTCGCCCCCCAATTGACGTAGTAGGAAGAACCCCGAAGCTTCAGTTTGTGCGCCGCAACTTCGTACTCGTCAATATAGGCTTCGGCGACACGTACGCGTATAAGGGGCGGGTCCGAAAAACGTCTAGGGGAACGCCCTATTCGATGGATGCCCTGCCGCCCATATGCGAACGCGAATCGAATCCGGGCGCTACACGGCAAAACTCGCAGTGGAGATCGGCGTTCGCTGCAAAATCTGTATGGCGCATTGAATCGATCCTTACCGTCGGGGGAAATCTGGCATAAATTCTAAATACTCTTACGCTGCGCCTATCCCAGCGTGCCTGGCAAAGGCGTAATACCGCGCGCAAGCGCCGTCATTGTGGCCAAGAAAAAGCCTGAAGTTTCAAGGCCTGCCCCATGATCGGAAGCGAGCAATGCAGAACATCACGCAACCCGCGCGGTCAAACCCCCTTGTTCGTACTGCACTCGTCGCGCTGGCGTACTTCGCCGGTGCAAAGCTGGGACTGGCCTTTGCGATGGTGGGGGGCGCCGTGTCGCTGGTGTGGCCCTCCAGCGGCATCGCGCTGGTGGCCTTGCTTGTTCTGGGTATCCAGGTCGCTCCCGGAATCGCGATTGGCTCGATTGCAGCCAACATTTCGGTAGGCGTGCCACCTCCAGTGGCGCTGGTCATCGGACTTGGCGCAATGACCGCTTCCCTGCTGGGGTGGCTCTCATTGACGCGGCTTGCGCAATTCCGGCGCGCTATGGACCGCAGCAAGGACGTGATCGCCTTCATCGTGCTCGGTGCGACGGTCAGTACGGCGGCGAGCGCGCTCATCGGCGCGAGTGCGCTTGTCGCGGCGGGACTCGTGCATCGCGGCGAATACGCCCCCGCCCTTCTGCAATGGTGGCTCGGGGACATGATGGGCGTGCTGGTCGTGGCCCCTGCGCTACTGACATCGATCTCGTATTCGAGCCCGATTCACTCAGCCAAACTGGCCTCGGAAGCGTGTGCACTTGCCCTTGCGACGGCGTGGATCAGTTATCTCATCTTCGGCTCGGGCGAACTCGCTGGGCACAGGTACTATCCTGCTGCCCTGGCGGTTTTCCCGTTCACCATCTGGGCGGCGCTGCGCTTCGATCACTGGGGCACCTGTCTCTCGACGTTGCTTGTTTCGACTATCGCCATCTGGGGCACCACACACGGCACCGGTCCATTTGCAGGCGGAACCCCGGTAGACAGCCTGATCAGATGGTGCGCGTTTGCCAACGTCGTTGCCGTTACCGGGCTGCTGCTCGTGGCGGCACATGCCCAGGAAAAACGAATCCGGTGGCTCCTGCTCGCCTCCCACGTCATGCTGGAGGCACGCGTACAAGAGCGAACCCATGACCTTGAGCGCGCAAACCAGGAACTGAGGGAGGAGATCGCGCGACGTCGCCTGCTGGAAGCGGAACTGATTCGAAGCAGCGATCAGCAGCAGAGGCTCATCGGCCAGGAGCTGCACGACGGCCTTGGCCAGCATCTCACCAGCCTGGGCTTTTACTCCGTGGCGCTGAGCGAGGAATTGCAGAAGCATCGCCACCCCGCGGCTACCAACGCTGCCAAGATCGTCGAACTGGTCAAGCAGGCTGCGCTGATGACCCGCAAGGTCGCGCACGGGCTGGACCCCGTCGCCTTGGAGGATGGTGGCCTGGCCGCCGCTCTGCAGGGCCTGGTCACGACGACGCGCTCGGTGAACGGCATCGACTGCGCCCTTCAGATCAGGTCGGGGGCAGACTTCCTGGATCCGCCGATGCAAAACCATCTCTTCCGCGCGGCACAGGAAGCGGTCAACAATGCGCTCAAATATAGCCACGGCAGCCACATTTGGATCGAGCTCGATCGCGACAGCGGGTTGCAGCGACTCTCTATCAGTGATGACGGCGTGGGCCTGGCCGAGGACCAGATCGCGCATGGCACAGGGCTGGGACTGCACAACCTGCGTCATCGGGCGAGTCTGCTCGGGGGATCTTGCACGGTCTCCTGCAATAGCTGGGGCGGCACCACAGTTGCAATCAGCTTCCCGATACCGGAGCGCCCGGACCATGCAAGGGACATCATGTAGCCCGGGCCGCGCGGTCCAGATCCTTATCGTCGATGACCATCCCATCATCCGGGAAGGGCTGACCCACTTGCTGCATTCCCATGAAAACCTGCACGTCTGCTGCGTAGCGGGCAGTGTCGAAGAAGCGGTGGCGGCTGTCACCTGCAGGCCTGACCTGGCCATCGTGGATCTCAGCCTGCAGTCGAACTCCGGCCTGGACCTTGTCAAAAATTTCAGGCAGCACTATCCAACGCTGACGATCCTCGTTCTCAGCATGCATGACGAAGCCCTGTTCGCCGAGCGTGCATTGCGGGCGGGTGCAAATGGGTACCTGATGAAACTCGGGGCCACGGAACATATCCTGAACGCCATCCGCGAGGTACTCGCGGGGAATGTCTATTTGAGCGCAGCGATGCATGAGAAGCTCGCGCGCAAACTGACGACGCCGACCAAGACGCCCACCAGCGCCATCGCAAACCTGTCAGAGCGGGAATTCGAGGTCTTGCACCTGATCGGACTTGGCTTCAGTACGCGCGAAATTGCTGAGAAGATGAATCGCAGCATCAAAACCATCGAAGCCCACCAGGCCAACATCAAGGAAAAGCTGGAGATTCGCAGCGGCAAGGAACTGATGCGCTTCGCCATCCAGTGGGTCGAAGGCCAGTAGGCATGGATATGCCGCGGTGATGTCCCCAGTCCAAAAATAAGCCGGACACACGCGCTTGCGCCGACTCCCGTTTCTGACGCCCGCTTGGCCTGCCCCCAGGCGCCGGTCGCCACCGCGCGGCTCGTAACCCGGCGCGTCGCCCTCAGCGCGGCAGGCTGGCGGATGCCATTCCGTTCCCCCATGACGGAACCCTCGCCCGGCGAACCTCCCCTTCCTCGGGTTTACGTTAGTTGCCCAGCGCTATACGACGACCTAAATTCCTCGTTAATTGTTAACAATCAATTGTTGTCAACGTACAGAGCGAGGAAAACATGCGTATTGAGCACTTTGAGACGATCTCCTGCGACGCCGGGTGGCGTAACTACTACTTCCTGAAGGTAGTGACGTCCGATGGCACGGTCGGTTGGAGTGAGTACGACGAGTCATTTGGACCGCCGGGGTTGACCGCTGTGATCGAGCAGTTGGGTGCGCGATTGATTGGCAAGTCGGTGTACGACCACGAGGAAGCGTATGGCCGACTGGCGGCGTCGTTGCGGCCGGCTCCTTATGGGCTTAGTGCCGAGGCGATTGGTGCTATCGAGAATGCCTTGCTCGATGCAAAGGCCAAGTCGTTGGGGTTGCCGGTTTATCAGTTGCTGGGCGGCAAGCATCGGGACAGCGTGCCGATTTACTGGTCGCACTGCGCGACCTGGCGGATCAGCCATCCCAAGCTGTATCAGCCGGCCATTGTCGATCTGGACGGGGTGAAGAAGGCGGGTGAAGACGCGCGCAAGTCCGGTATTTCGGCGCTGAAGACGAATCTGTTCGTCGATGAAAATGGCAAGCCGCGTCAGTGGATGGCTGGTTTTGGTTCGCCTTATGCGCCGTCGCTGAACGTCGACAAGGCGTTGATCCGGAATCTGCGAGCACATCTGGAAGCGCTGCGCGATGGTGCGGGTCCGGACGTCGATATTCTGGTGGACCTGAATTTCAACGCGCGTACCGAGGGTTATCTTTCGCTGATCAATGCGATCAAGGATTTCGATCTGTTCTGGGTGGAACTCGATATCTACAATCCGGACGCGATGGCGTACATCCGCCAACGCAGTCACGCCCCGATTGCGGCGTGCGAGACGCTGTTTGGCGTGCGCCAGTTCCTGCCCTATTTCCAGGCGCAGTCGATGGATGTAGCCATTGTGGATGCGGTGTGGAACGGCGTCTGGCAAGCGATGAAAATCGCCAACGTTGCCGACGCATTCGACGTCAATATCGCGCCGCATAACTTCTACAGCCATCTCTCCACGATGATGAATGTGCATTTCGCGGCGGCGGTGCCGAATCTGCGCGTAATGGAAGTGGATGTGGATCGGCTGTCCTGGGACGACGAGCTATTTACCAGCACACCGCAAATTGAGCGCGGCGGCATTCTCGTTCCCGATGCGCCGGGCTGGGGTTGCGACCCCATTGAGGAAGCATTGCGCGCCCATCCGCCGCAAGTCCGTCGCAGCCATCTTGGCCTGTAAGCGCCGGGCCTGAAGCGTAGTCCCCCAACTAGAGATTCCGATCACTTCCGGGGAGGAGGTGGAGACCGTCGCGCGCTGGCGCGACCGACCTCCCCTCGGGAGCCGCCCATATACCACCATTCGAATGGCTGGAGCAGGATCATGATGACAGTTTCCACCCCCGCCGCGCGGCAGCAAGCGGCGCCATTGCACACGAGCGACGAGGTGCGGCGTACCTTTGCCAAGATCACGCTGCGCATTATTCCGTTTCTTTTCGTCTGCTACGTGTTTGCCTATCTGGACCGCGTCAATATTGGCTTTGCCGCGCTGCAGATGAAACAGGATCTCGCGTTTTCGGACGCCGTCTACGGGCTTGGTGCCGGCATTTTCTTCCTCGGTTATTTCCTGTTCGAGGTGCCAAGCAACCTGCTGCTCGAAAAGATTGGCGCGCGCAAGACGCTGATGCGGATCATGGTCGTTTGGGGATGCATATCGGCCAGCTTTGCGTTCATCACCACGCCCGCGCAGTTCTATCTCGCGCGCTTTCTGCTCGGCGCCTTTGAAGCCGGATTCTTCCCCGGTATCGTGCTCTATCTGACGTACTGGTATCCGCCCGCCATGCGCGGAAAGATCATTACGCTTTTCATGTCGGCAATTGCGGTGTCGGGTGTAATTGGTGGCCCGCTGTCGGGCTGGATCATGGTCAATATGACCGGTGCGTCGGGGCTTGGCGGCTGGCAGTGGCTGTTCATCATCGAGGCGGTGCCGTCGATCATCCTCGGCGTGTTGGTAATGTTTGTGCTGTCCGACAAGCCTGCTGACGCCCGCTGGCTCACGGCGCGGGAAAAAGACATCCTGACCCATGAAGTGGGCGACCCAGGCACGCACGGCCACGATCATTCCTTCGTGAAGACCCTGCGAGACCCGCGGCTGTATGCGCTGTCGATGATTTACTTCACGATTGCCGCCGGCCTTTACATCATCAGTTTCTGGCTCCCGGAGATGGTGCGCAGCTATCACGTCACCAATCCACTACAGATCGGAATCCTGACGGCGATTCCTTATGTGGTGACGTGCGTCGGCATGGTGATTGTCGGCAAGCATTCCGACAAGACCGGCGAGCGCCGCTGGCACGTGGCGCTGGGCATGATCGTCGCCGCGATTGGCCTGGTAGCGGTAACGCTTGTCCATAGCAGCCTGGTTGTCGCGCTGGTCGTATTCTCGATTACCACGCTCGGCATTCTGACCGCCATGCCACTGTTCTGGACGATTCCCACCTCGTACCTGTCCGCATCCGGTTCGGCGGGTGGTATCGCGGTCATCAACAGTATTGGCCTGATCGGCGGTTTTGCCAGCCCTTCCGTGCTTGGCTGGGTCAAGATTACGACCGGGTCGCTGAATTACGGGCTATACACGTTTGCGATAACGCTGGTACTGGGCGCCATTCTGCTGCTCACGGCCATGCCGCAGCGATTGCTCAAGAGCGGCGCTCGCGCTTGATTAAATAGGAGACATCATGCGAATTCTGGTTTTGGGCGCCGGCGCGATCGGCGGCTACTATGGCGGCCGGTTGGTTCAGCACGGCGCGGACGTAACCTTTCTCGTGCGCCCGGCGCGGCGTGCGATTCTTGAACGCGATGGGCTGAATATCCGCAGCCAGTATGGTGATTTCCGCGCCGCGGTGAAAACGGTCACCCAGGAGGAACTGGACGGGCACTTTGACATCGTGCTGCTGACCAGCAAGGCCTATGACCTGGATTCCGCCATCGAAGCCATTCGCCCCGCCGTGGGCGCGAATACCGCTGTGCTGCCGTTGCTGAATGGCATGGCGCATATCGACAAGCTCAACGCAATCTTTGGTGCGGATCGCGTGCTCGGCGGGCTGGCGAAAATCATCGTCACGCTCGGCAACGACGGCACGATCCAGCATCTGAACGACTGGTGCTATATCAAGTTCGGAGAACAGTCGGGCGTCATGAGCGAGCGGGTGCTGGCCCTGCAGCGGGCGTTTCCGCAAGACAGCGTCAAGGCCAGTGCCGTGCCCGACATCATGCATAACCTCTGGGAGAAGTTCGTCCACCTTTCCACCGTGGCCACGGTTACTACATTGCTGCGCGCCAGCGTCGGTGAAATCGCTACGGTGTCCGGCGGTACCGAATTCTTCTACCAGGTGCTGGCAGTTCACGCCGAGGTCGCAGCGCGTGAGGGATATCCGATGACCGACGCATTCCTGGCCGAATATCAGGCGCTGTTTGCCAACAAGGAATCGGCGTATGTCCCATCGATTTTGCGCGACCTGGAACGCAAGTCGGCCATCGAGGGCGAGCACATTGTCGGATACATGCTTTCGCGCATCCGGGCACATGGCCTGGATGAAACCGTCCATCGGATCTGCTGGCTGAACCTGCAGGCCTACGAAGTACGGCGAGCAGCCGGCAGGCTCTGACCCCCCGCAAAATCGTGCGCAAACAAGCACATTCTTTCCACTTGGCTGCCTGGGATTAACTGCCCACAATTAACAATAGCGTGCGCCGGGCGGTATGATGCCAGTCATCCGCCTAGCAGCCCAGGTTAGCGCCTCGCACCCGCGCCGTGACCGGTTCGGGTGCGTTTTCCGTTTCCGGTCAAGCACTTGCACTTATGAGTACTCGCATTGAAATCGACAAACGCAGCCTTGATCGGCAGGCTGCCGACTGGATCCGCGACGCCATTTTTTCTGGCGATCTCGCGCCCGGCTCCCGGCTCACCGAAATAGCGCTGGCGAAACAGATTGGCCTGTCGCGCTCGACGGTCCGTGCCGGTATGCAGCGTCTGGCCAGTGAAGGTCTTCTGATCCAGCACGCCTATACCGGATGGGAAGTTGTGTCGCTGTCGGCGGAAGACGCCTGGGAGCTTTACACGCTTCGCAGCAACCTCGAAGGCATGGCCTCAAGGCTCGCGGCCGCGAATATCGACGATGCCGGCCGCAAGAAACTGCGCGAGGCACTGGTCGAGCTGAAATCCGCGATAGCCGATATGGATCGCCGCCGCATCGCCGAGGCAGACCTGGCTTTCCATAAGACGGTTGTCGCGCTGTCGGGCCATCGCCGCCTGATCGTCCAGTATGGTTTGATCAGCGACCCGGTAATGCTCTACATCCTCATGACGACAAAACTGATGGAGTATTCCGAGGCGATTTATGCCGAGCACGAGCATATGGCGTCGGCAATCCTGCAGGGGGATACAGCGGAAGCCGAGAAACTGGCCCATGACTATGCACAGATGCATGGCGAACGCCTGGTGAAGGTATTGCAGGCGCAAGGCGAGTTTCAGGAAGTATGAAACGAAACGGCGCCGATGCATCCAAAGCGTCGGCGCCGCGAATCATCAGGCCCTGGTCGTCTCAGTCGTAATACGCGGGAAGCAGCTTGAGCTGTTCGGTCTGATGCTTGTCATGATTGATGAACAGCTTCGCCTTGTAGGTCCCCATCAGTTTCCGGACCTTTTCCATCGATGCGAGCGAATCCGCATTACTGGTATTCAGCGACGGCACGATGCTTCGCTCGAAGTTCCCTTCCAGATGCACCACGTCGCCGGACAGAATCACGAAGCCTGAGTTTTTCAGGTGAACCATCAGCGACTGGCTACCCGGCGTGTGGCCCGGCGTGGCAACCAGCGTCACGCTGCCGTCACCAAAAACATCTGTATCGCCTTCAACCAGCTTCAGGTCTTTCGGTTTTCCCATCAGCTTGCGCGCCAGTGCCATCAGCTGGTTGACGTTCTCATTCGACCCGTTGGGAGAATGGATCCAGTCATACTCGGCCTTCTGCATCAGAATCGTGGAATTAGGAAACAGGCTCACATTGCCGATATGGTCGCCGTGGGTGTGCGAAATGGCTACCCGGCCGACATCGTCGGGCTTGAGTCCCAGTTCGGCGAGCTGGCCCGTCAGCGTCTTGTCGAGGTGATAGACGATCAGTTTCGGCAGCGTAGACCAACCCTTGGGGTCCTTGTACGACGATTCGGGCACGCCGGTATCCCACAGCAGCCAATCCTTTCCGTGCTTGACCAGCCAGCAGGTCGACGAAAACTCGATGCTCTTTCCAACGTTCTCGCCCGGCGTCCAGACCGATTCGTCATTGGCGAGAGAGCGGCCACAGTCCACGCGGTACAGCCTGTCGGCCACACCGGCGCGGGTTGCGTCGGGCAGTGCGGACGCGGCGTGCGCAACGGGCGCGCCTTCCAGCATGAACAGCAACGACATCACGGCAGATGCCACCGCCACTTTTGTTTGCCTCAGCATTACCAATTCTCCTGGTGAAGATAATCGAGTGGTCATCAAGGCGCACGCAGCACCAGTGGCTTGTTCTTCTCGACAATATAGTGGGCAATTGCCTTGAACCGCGTGGTGCCGGTGTTGCAGACGTTATGCATTTCTTCCTGCCCGAATTGCAGTGGTCGTCCCGCCACAAGAATCTGGTCTGGCTTGCTATCGAACTTCGCCACCGCCTGGCCTTCGAGCACGTAGGCGCTCTCTATCCCTGGGTGCGCATGCCGGGTCGTGCATTGTCCCGGTTCGAGTTCGGCAATCACGCTCACCGTCTCGTAACCGGGCGGATAGTCGATGGTCTGCAGCGGAGTGCGCTTCTGGGCCAATGCGTTGGCACCTGCGCCCAGCAGGACGACTCCGGCAGCGGCAACCGCCAGCGATCGTGTTGAGTATTTCATGGTGTCTTCTCCGAATGGATATTAGTTATGGTTGTACTGCGGGGTAATACCTGCGCCCATCGCTACTGCAGATGGCTCAAGGCTATGTGCAATAGCGAATCGCGAGAACTGAAATATCGAGATATGACCTATCTCTGATACAGATAGGTGAGCACGTTCCTGAACGACGGGCTACAGTTGCGCATGAGCATTGCATGGCAGACGGAGGCACGGTTCGTATGGAACTGGCGGATTTGAAGACTTTCGAAGTGGTGGCGCGGCTGGGCAGCATGAACCGCGCTGCCACCGAGCTGCACACCGTGCAGTCGAACATCACGGCCCGCATTCGCGGGCTGGAGGAAGAACTTGGCACGCTGCTGTTCGAGCGCCATGCGCGCGGCGTGCGTCCCACACCCGCCGGCCAGCGGATCCTTCCGTTTGTGGCGCGCATTGGCAAGCTGATGGCCGAAGCGCGCGCAGCGGCTCAGGACGATGGGGTTCCCAGCGGCACACTGACGCTCGGCGCGCTAGAGACGGCCACGGCATTGCGGCTGTCACCGCTGCTCACTGGGTTCGCGCGCGCCTATCCGGACGTCAAGCTTTCCGTGACCGCGGGGAGCACTGCCAGCCTGGTGCGGGATGTGGTGGCGTCCCGCTTCGATGGCGCCTTTGTCGCTGGCCCCATCTCACATCCCGATTTGCACCATGAGCGAGTCTTCACGGAACAGCTCGTGCTTGCCACGAGCCCGGAAGTTCGCTCGCTCAACGAGCTGTCCCACATCTCCGACCTGCGGATCGTCGTGTTTCAATCCGGCTGCTCGTACCGCCAGCGGCTGGAATCATTTCTCGCTAAAAAGGGGATCGTGGTTGCCAAACCGCTCGAATTTGGCTCGCTGGATGCCATAGTCAGTTGTGTGTCCGCTGGCGTGGGCATTACGCTACTTCCACGCGGCGTACTGGCCGAATTCGCCGATGCCGGACGCATCGCGATTCACAGCGTGCCGCGCAGTCTCTCCAAAGTGGACACGTTGTTCATACACCGGAAAGACGCTTACCTTTCGAGCGCAATGCGGGCCTTTCTCGCCATCGCCCGCGCGAGCGCGCCGGGCAAATCTGGCCCCTAAGACGAAAGCGAGGCTCCTCGACATCAGGAACCTCGCTTGCTCAAGGGCTCCGTTCTCTCAAGGAGAGGAGCCTCCACAAACCCAGGCAGTTCAGCCCGCTTCGCCCTTACGCGAATCAGGCTGCGGTCTTGAAGTACATCACCTCGTCCTTCATACCGACGGCCTGCTCGCGCAGCGCCTGTGCCGCTGCTGAGGACTCTTCGACCAGCGCTGCGTTTTGCTGAGTCGCCTGGTCAATCTGGGCAATGGCAATGCTCACCTGTTCAAGGTTCTTGCTCTGCTCGTCGGATGCCGCCGAAATCTCGCCGATGATGTCCGAGACGCGCTCGATTGCCGTACTGATCCGTTCCATCGCGGCACTAACGCCCTCGGCCTGCTGAGCACCAACTTGCACCTTCACGGTTGATGTCTCGATCAGCTCCTTGATTTCCTTGGCTGCGCCAGACGCTCTTTGTGCCAGCGATCGTACCTCGCCGGCGACAACCGCGAAGCCTCGTCCCTGCTCACCGGCACGTGCCGCCTCAACCGCGGCATTTAGCGCCAGGATATTCGTCTGAAACGCGATGCCTTCAATCATGCCGGTGATCTCCGCGATCTTCTTCGACTCGGCGCTCACCTCACCAACCGTCTGCACCATCGCGGCCACATCGGAACGTCCGGACTCCGTCATCTCTCGGGCACTTCCCGCGAGGGAAGTCGCCTGACGCGCATGATCGGCATTCTGGTTCACCGTTTCGGTCAGCTCGACCATACTGGCCGCCGTCTGCTCAATCGAAGCAGCCTGCTCTTCGGTGCGAGAAGACAGATCCAGATTGCCGGATGCAATTTGCCCGGCGGCGCTGGCGACCGCCACACTGGCCGAGCGGATATTTCCGACCGTGCCGCCGAGCTTGTCATTCATGTCCTTCAGCGCTTGCAGCAGCTCGCCAGTCTCGTCACTGGATGTCACCACGATCTCGCTGCACAAGTCACCATCGGCCACGCGACGCGACACACTGACAGCCTGTGCCAGCGGACGGCTGATGCTGCGAGTCAGGAAGTACGCACAGATGATTCCAAGTATCAGAATGAGTCCTTCGAGCACGAGCAGCAGCGCGCGGCTCTTGGCGGCAACGCCATCAATTTCCTTGGCGGTATCGTCAATGGTGCGTCGCTGCACTTCAACCAGCTCGCGCATGGTGCCCTGATAGGCGTTGGCCGCCGGGGTGAACACCTTGTCCAGAATACGCGTGGCTTCATCGACATTACCGGCCGCCTTGGCCTTGTTGATCTCATCGCGAGAACTCAGGTAGGCCTTCCGCGATTCGCCGATCTTGTTGAACAGCGCCTTTTCTTCGTCAGTGGAAATCAGGGTTTCCACTTTCTTCTGAAGTTCGCCCGAGCTCTTGGACGACGCCGCCGCCTCTTCAGCGAAATAAGGGCCCAGCGCGGGATCACTACTCTTTGCGATGGCGCTAGTGCGTCGGATGCCCGATGCCAGATTGGCATACCAGTCGCCAATCAGTCGCTCCTTGAGGAGCGGCACCTTCATCATTTCGCGCGTCGCGGCTGCAACATTGTCGAGCCGCCAGATGGCGATAGCGGTAATTGCAATGGAAAACGCCAGAATCAGCGAGAAGCCAAGAGCCAGCCGCTTGCCAATCTTCATGTTGCCGATGAACGCCATTCGTATCCCCATTTTCCCTACGCCATCGGCAATAGGTTCTGCTTGATTTTTGTCTGCCCTGCCGCGTAGTTGACGAGCAAGATTAGGCACTGTCGTTTGCAGAACGGCTGTTCAACTGACATCCTCAACCCAACTTTAGTGGGGTACGGATCGCGCGCCGGATGCCGGGCTTTCCAAGGGCCGCCTGTTCCAGCAACGCCGTTTCAGGCGGGTCTGCCGCTACGTCTCGTCACTGGAACATGACCCATTCCGCGCGGAACAAAAAGTCAACGCAGCGTTCCATAAAGTCGATGGGAGGCGTGGTGGCATCGCTCTAATCTTCGGGCAATAGAAGATTCCTGATGGAGACGAGCATGCTCGAAGACAGCTTGACGGGGCTGAAGGTCCTCGATTTTTCCCATGTACTTGCGGGACCCGTCGCGTCGATGACGCTCGCCGACCTTGGCGCGCACGTCGTCAAGATCGAACCGATCGATGGCGAAATCGGGCGTCGCATCGGACCGCCGTGGCAGAACGGCGAGAGCCCGACCTTCATGAGCGTCAATCGCAACAAGCATAGCCTCGCTGTCGATCTCAAGTCCCCGGAGGGACGCGCCGCGATTCAACAGATGGCTCGCAGCGCCGACGTCATCATCGAGAATTTCCGGCCCGGCGTCATGGAGAAACTGGGATTGGGATTCGCGTCGCTGTCGCGGCAGAATCCACGGCTCGTCTACTGTTCGATCTCGGCATTCGGGCAGGAAGGTACGCTCAGCTCGCGGCCCGGCGTCGACGGCATTATCCAGGCGGTGAGCGGACTCATGAGTACGCTTGGCGAGCAGGCATCCCCTCCCGCGAAAGTGCCGACTCCCATCGCCGACATGGTGACGGGATACCTTGCAACGATCGCCATCCTCGCTGCCCTGCGGGGCGCCCGAACCGAGCGCGGCGGGCAACATCTGGACGTCAGCCTGTACAACGCAACCATCATGCTGCAACAGGCCAGCTTTGCCGCCTACTTCGCTTCAGGCAAGGAGCCCGAAAAATCCGGAAGTGCCGCCCCTTACGCGTGCCCGAACGAGGCGTATCCCACCGCCGACGGATGGATCATGGTCGTCGCCTATCATCCCGCGCGGTGGCGCGCGCTCCGCGAACTCCTGATGCTTCCCGACGATGCGTCGGATGACCGGTTTTCGACCAACGATGGACGGGTAGCCAATCGCCACGCGTTGCGAGAGATTCTCTCGGAACGATTCCGCGCCCGCACTACCGCCGAGTGGGTCGACAGCCTCACCGCGCGGGACATCATCTGCGCTCCCGTGCTGAGCTATGACGAGGTCATGGCGTCACCGGAGTACGCCGCCAGCCGCCTGTCATGCGAGGTCGATCATCCGGTCGCGGGGCGAATCCGCACGCATCGGTTCGCACTGGGCCCGCGGCATGGATCGAACGCCGTGGACGAATGGCCCACGCCCGCTCCCGTGGCGGGGCAACACACAGCCGAGGTGCTGAGCCTCTACGGCATGAGGGACGACGACATCGAAGCGCTGATCCGATGCGGGGCTGTCCTTGACACCTCCACAAGCGTCACCCGCCCCTGCCAGATGGAAACGGATGCCCTATGAGTACGCCTATCGTCAGACAGCTCCCGCATGAGCGCGTCGTGCTGCTTCGCCTTGCTTCCAGCAACACCCTCAACCCGCTTACCGATGAACTGATCGATGCGCTGGTAGACGCGCTGCTCGCAAACGAGGCCGATCCGGACGTGGCGGTCACCATCATCACGGGAAGCGAGCGTGCCTTCGCCGCGGGCGCGGACATCGCCGCGATGTCGCAACTGGACTACCCGACAGCATTCCAGCGGGACTACATCGGCCGCAACTGGGAAGCGCTGCGCACGCTGAGGAAGCCTGTGATTGCCGCAGTCAACGGCTATGCATTCGGCGGCGGATGCGAGCTGGCGATGATATGCGACATCGTCATCGCCGCCGAGGATGCGACATTCGGTCAGCCTGAAATCAAGCTCGGCATCGTGCCCGGCGCGGGCGGTACTCAGCGGCTTCCGCGTGCCATCGGAAAGTCCTCGGCAATGCTCATGTGCCTCTCTGGCGATGCGATCTCCGCGCGGGAAGCGTTGAGCATGGGTCTTGTTTCCAAGCTCACGTCACGGGAAAACCTGGTGCCGGAGGCCATCGAAGTCGCCAAATCCATCGCAAGACACTCGTTGCCGGTCGTGATGGCCATCAAGGAAGCCGTGAACAGGTCGTTCGAGAGTTCGCTGTCGGAGGGCCTCCTGTTCGAGCGGAGAACCTTTCAGGCGGGCTTTTCCCTCAGTGACCAGAAGGAAGGGATGTCGGCCTTCCTCGAACGGCGGCCGGCAAATTTCGTCGGACGATAACGCAATCCTTTGCACCAGGAGAAAACATGATTGCCAGCAATGCGCCCGAGAATGGGTGCGTCCTCAGCACGCTCAAGTCCGGCATCCTGACACTGACGCTGAACAACCCTTCGAATGGCAATGCCCTTGACCTTGCGATGACGGCGTCTCTCTCCGAGGCACTGGAAAGCATCAACGCGATGGCGGATGTCCATTGCGTACTGATCCGCTCGTCCGGCCGCCACTTCTGCACGGGGGGCAATGTCAAGGACATGAAACAGGGCAGTGACCTGATGGCGGGAAGCGTGAGCGACGTAAGAGACCGGCTTCGTCGCGAGCTGCATCGCATCACGCGCGCGCTGGATGGCCTCGAAGTTCCGTCGATCTGCGCGATCAATGGCGCGGCCGTCGGCGCCGGCTGCGATCTTGCGCTGATGTGCGACATCCGCATTGCCGGGGAAAAGGCCAGCTTTGCCGAGAGCTTCCTGCGCCTGGGCCTGGTGTCGGGCATCGGTGGCGCATGGTTCCTCACGCGAATGGTCGGCGCCGCCAAGGCGCTGGAATTGACGCTGACCAGTGAATTCATCGATGCGGAAGAAGCCCACCGTCTTGGCATCGTGTCCCGGGTGGTTGCCGATGCGGACCTGGATGCGAGCGCGTTAGCCCTGGCCGAGGAAATCGCGCGCAAGCCGCCCATTGCGCTGAGGATGGCCAAGCGACTGGTTCGAGAATCCGCGGGTGCGTCATTGCCGGCGGCGCTGGAGATGGCAGCCTCGATGCAGGCCATCCTGCTTTGTGGCGACGAGCACAAGCTGGCGGTGCACCATTTTCTGGAGCGGCAAGCCGAAGCGAAAGCCGGGTCGGCGCGGTAGGGTCGAACGCTGACTTCTGGGATAGACTTGGAGCGTTCGAGATTCCCGGATCGTTTTCGAGCTTATGGCGCGCCGTAATCTGCTTCCCCCGCTGAATCCCGCGCGTGCATTCGAAGCGACGGGTCGACTACTGAGTGTCACGAAGGCCGCGGAAGAACTCAGCGTGACGCCGGCGGCCGTCAGCCGCCAGGTCAGGACGCTTGAAACCTATCTCGGCACCGCACTGCTCGATCGGGCGCCCGGCGGTCGCATGCAGTTGACCCCCGCCGGCGCCCGCTATCTTTCCGAGCTCATGCCTCTCTTTGCTGGTTTGCGAGAGGCAACGTTGGCCGTCACCGGCAGCCGATACGGCGGTAACACGCTGCGCATCCGGTCACCCGCGACATTCGCGGTCCGCTGGCTGATCCCCCGCCTGGCGAGCTTTCATCAGCAGCACAAGGATATCGACGTCCAACTGACGACTTCCTTCCAGCCACTGGATTTCCAGCGCGAGGACATCGACGCTGGTGTCCAGCTTGGAAATGGCCGTTGGGCAGGACTCAGTGCGCTTCGCCTGATCCCGAATGTGCTCGTCGTCGTTGCCGCACCCTCCCTGCAGATTCGCTCCAAGCGCGATCTTGCCAAGCACACCCTGCTTCATTCCCTTGCCCGTCCCGACGACTGGATGCTTTGGCTCGACGCGGCCGGTGTGAAGAACCTCGATCCATCCCGTGGCATGAAGTATGAAACCTCGCTGCTTGCCTATCAGGCTGCTGTTGAGGGGCACGGCATCGCGATCGCGCAGCGAGACCTGGTCGCCAAGGAGCTTGCGGATGGCACGCTGGTGATGCCGGTTGATTTTTCACTGGACCGGGGCGAGCACACCTACTACTTCGCGTGGGCGGCCGACAGGCCCGAATCCAGCGCACTGCGGGCGTTCCGCCAGTGGCTCTCCGCTACCGTCGCGAGCTGAGGCGCCTTTACAAAAGGTCAACACCCGGCCACCAGAAATTCGATGGTGCGCGCGTCGTCCGCTTCGTATCCTGACCTCATGAAAACGGCAAGGCAGCCCACGCCTTCGCCACAAAGGAGACGACATGAGGATCACACACGCGGTTGCGGCCGCCATCACTTTGGTTTCGCTCGGCACCACGGCGGCGCGCGCAGCCGAATATCCGTCAAAGCCCGTCAGCTTCGTCGTGCCATTTGGCGCGGGGAGTGCCACCGACCAGTTGGCCCGTGCCTTGGGCGCCGCCATCACGGGGAAAACCGGGCAGGCGATCGTAGTCGAGAACAAGCCAGGCGCCTCGGGCATCATCGCGGCGCAGTTCGTTGCGCGTGCCGTGCCCGACGGATATACCGTCCTCATCACCACCAACACGACGCAGACAGCGAATCCTCATCTGTTCAAGAAGCTTCCGTACAACCCCTTGACCGACTTCCAGCCGGTGACCGCGCTTGGACGCGGCGGACAGGTGCTTGTTGTGCGTGCGAATGCGAAATACAAGGATGTTGGCGAGATTGTCCAGCAGGCGCGATCGGCCCCCGGGAAGCTGACATTTGGCAGCGGGAACTCGTCGAGCCGCGTTGCGGGCGAGATGCTGAAGCAATTGGCAAAGATTGACCTGACGTGGGTGGGCTACAACAGCAATCCCAATGCCATGAACGATTTGCTGGGCGGCCACATCGAAATGATGCTTGTCGACACGGTCGTTGGTTTGCCGCAGATCGCAGCGGGAAAACTGAGGCCGCTGGCCGCGACGACCGCCACGCGTATCCCCCAACTTCCCAATGTGCCGACCATGCAGGAGGCAGGCATCAAGGACTTTGAAATGGGTTACTGGTTTGCCGCCTATCTGCCAGCGAATACCCCTGCCCCGGTTGCCCAAAAACTCAGGGAACTGCTTGTACAGGCTGTCAACGACAAGCAACCGAAGTCCTTCTTTCAATTGACCGGAACACAAGCCTGGACGACAACGCCTGCCGAACTCTCCGCCTTTCAGCGTATTGAGTCTGACAAGTGGGGACGCGTGATAAGAGCTGCGGGGATCGAGCCCGAATAGGGTGGGTTCGGCTGGCGCATGATGACAAGACACCTCTCCAGCATTTGTGCCAGCCCGACGAAACCGTCCCCGCAACCGCGGAGACTTGACACCCTTACCAACCAACTAGTAGGATGGCTCACCGAATCGACGATGCGACTTAAGGTATGCCAGGACAAACGATCGTCCCGCATGCTGACGAAGAACGCCTTAATTCATGACTGTGGAACTTTCACCCCGGGCCATCGAAATCGCCGAGCATGCCCGGCAGTTGCTCGCCGCGGGCGGCTATAACGGCTTCAGCTATGCGGATCTGTCCGAGCGGGTGCGTATCGGCAAAGCCAGCATCCATCATCACTTCCCGAGCAAGACCGATCTCGTTCTCACTGTGGTCAAGCGCCACCGTCAGCAGTCGACGGAAGGTCTGGCGGCAATGCAGCGCCACGTCGGTGATGATCCATTGGCGCAATTGAAGGCTTACGCAGACTACTGGGCGCGATGCATACGCGACGGCTCCTCGACGATGTGCATTTGCGCGATGCTGGCGGCCGAATCACCGATGATTCCGCCTGAAATCGCAGTGGAGGTGCAAGGCTATTTCCAGGATCTGACGGCGTGGATCGCCGGGGTTCTGAAGCAGGGCGAGAGCAAGGGGCAGTTTCGCTTGCAGGGCAGCGCGCTCGTTGAAGCCCAGACTTTCATGTCCACGGTGCATGGCGCCATGCTGACGGCTCGCGTCCTTGGCGACCCCAAGTCCTTTCAAAAAATCGTACATGCAGCCATCGGCCGCCTGAGTACCTGAAACGGATCGTTTGGCCTGTTCACCGGCCAAACGATTTTTTTAAACCCCAATCAACCAACCAACTAGTTGGTTTGTTATTTGAACAGGGACCCCCATGCCAAATCCCCTTTCCACGCTTGGTGCTGTTCATACTGCTATCAGTCTGGTGCCGTTTGCGGCCGGCCTTTACGGCTTTGTCCGCTATGGCTCAATCGACCCCGCGCGGCGTTCGGGGCGGGTCTATCTGGGCGGTTTGGTATTGTCCGTGCTTACGTCGTTCGGCTTGTCCAGCACCGGCGGCTTCAACGCCGGCCACGCCCTGGGCATCCTTGCGTTGTTGACAATGACTGGCGCGTTGCTCGTGCCACGACTGTCCTTGTTCGGGCGTGCGGGTAGATACCTGGCTCAGTTCGGCTTTTCGTTCACCTTCTTCCTGTTGCTGGTCCCGGGCATCAACGAAACGTTGACCCGTTTGCCTGTCGCACATCCGCTGGCCACCGGCCCGACTTCCCCCATCGTGCGTGGAGCCCTCGCGGCGTGGTTAGGAATCTTTATCGTGGGAGCCTCGCTGCAGCTGTGGTGGATGCTGCGTTCGCTGCGCCGGGTCTAGATAGGGAGCATCCATGACCAGCGTCCGCGCATTGCCCCCGGTTTGCTACGCGTTGCCGAATGCCGTGAGTAGCCCACGCGGCAATCACAGCACGCACGCGCTGACCTCAAGCCAGGAATTCCAGGCACTCCTGAAGGCACAGGTCAAGCCATCGCGGACACCGCATGGCCCACCAAACCCACCAATTCAAGCCGAACAGGCCGACGCCCCGCCGCTCGGTCCAAACGTCGAGGCAATGCTTCAACAGTTGCACGCATGCCGAAAAATGCGGCTACATGGCGAGCCTGAAGCTTGCGAACCGGTCGAATGCGCGCCGCAGCCGTCAACAACGGCCCCGACGCTGCCGGCGAACATCGTCATATGGATACCGATACCGGTGGACATCCGGACGCCGAGGCATTTTGGCGGCGCCCGGCGCCGGCGCCGACGCCCTCTATGGCGGAGTGCCCGCTGACTATGAGTCAGCCCTTTTCAGGCGCGCTCAATCCGTGATGCGAAGGACGGATACTGCCGAACAGCATTCTCTAGGCAATTGGCCATCACATTCGCGTCGCTCGGAAAACGTCGCTCGAATTCCTTCCAGTTCTTCAGTCGGAGAACGAGCGGCATTTCGACAAGCGCAGTGATCGCATCCCAAACTGCATCCCAGTTCTTTCCTGGAGTTGACCCTGTGATTCAGGACACCCAAACACCGTTAAGTTGATGATGTGGCAGCTCGCCGGAACTCGCGAGGCGAACGATATCTCAACGCTTTGTGTGGATGCCGCTCATTGTATTGCTCGAATGCGACCGTTAACTGAGAGAGCGCTGTTGGCACGTCGGGCCTGTTCATGAACGCAATGTAATCGCGTTTCATGGTCTTGACGAAGGATTCGGCCATGCCGTTGCTTTGCGGAGAACGCACGGGGGTGGTCAGTGGCTCCAGTCCCAGCTCCCGCGCGAAGGCGCGGGTACGATGGTCGATGTACGCCGACCCGTTGTCCGACAGCCATTCGATGGTGCGCTCGGTCTGCACAGCGCCAAAGCGCTGTTCGACGGCGGCCAGCATCACATCTCGCACAATATCGCCACTGTGCCCGCCGGTGGTTGCAGCCCAACTGATGGCTTCCCGGTCATGGCAATCCAGCGCAAAGGTTACGCGTAGCGGCGAGCCGTCGTCGCAACGGAATTCGAAGCCGTCTGAACACCAGCGAACATTGCTACGGTCAACAGCGACGCGGCCGTCATGGCGACGT
>NZ_JBYOJV010000030.1:0-55618 GCF_057798835.1 Cupriavidus sp. 291-E7 | reverse complement strand
TCAGATCGAGCACGCAGTCGATGGCGTTGTGCGCGGACCCACAACATGCGTGACGCTTCGGGGCCAGCCCGAACTCCTCGAGCGCCAGTGGCTTACCAAGCTTTTTCAGCGGTTCGTCCCAGCCGCGCGGTGCTGGACCGCCATAGAGCGAAAGGAATCCTTGCGGGTCTTCCAACACTTCGGGATTGCCTTCCAGGCCGGAAGCGGCTAGCCGCGCCGCCACGATTGCGTTTGATGCCGACATGCCGCACTGAAACGACTTTGCCTCAGTGCCAAACTGCGCCTTGTTGCCGGAAGCCATGCTCACAGCCAGGCTCATCGCGGCCATCGTTTGCGCGGCGTCGAGCTTGAGAAGGCGAGCGCACGCCCCTGCCGTGCCAATACAGCCCACTGTTGCTGTCGGATGCCAGCCCGCGAAGTAGTGGGAGCGGTTGACGCCGCGGCCCAGCGTCGCATGCAGCTCCACGCCGACGATATAGGCGTCGAGCAGATCCGCACCACTGGCGTCGATTTCCTCGCCCAGCGCCATCAGTGCGGGCACCAGAACGGCAGATGCGTGGGTGAGTGCCGGATAGAAATTGTCATCGATTTCCAGCACGTGCGCGGCCGTGCCGTTGACCATGGCAGCCCATGGCGCGGGGACTGTGGCGTCGGTACCCAGGACGGTGGCGCTGCCCGTTCCCCACGCTTTCAGGCCTTGCGCCACCTTGGTGCTGACCGGGTCGACGCTCCCGGCCACCATGCAGGCAATCGTGTCGCCGAACGCGTGCATCGCGCGTGTCAAGGCGATGTCGGACCATACATGCTCACGGCTGGTGGTCCAGGCCGCAAGTGTCTCCAGAACTGACATACGAGCGTACTCCGAGGCAGAGTGCCTCATTGATTTTGTAGAAGGAAAAACAAGAGATGCGGCGACGTTGGCGCGGTCAGTCCGTCGTGGCACCGGACCTGCGAATCACATCGGCCCACTTCGAGCGCTCACGATTGACCCAGGCTGAGAACTCGGCCGGCGTGCCGCCCACCACTTCGTAGCCAAGCTCTCGCATACCCTTGACGACGTGTGGGTCCTTGAGCGACTGATTGACGGCGGTATTGAGCTTCTGCACGACGGCGGGCGGCATGCCCTTCGGGCCGATAATGCCGGACCATGCGATCACTTCGAAGCCAGGAACGCCCGCTTCCGCCACCGTCGGCAAGTTCGGCACCAGCGGGGAACGCTTCTGGCTGGTCACTGCGAGGGGCTTCAGCTTGCCACCCTTTACGGCGGCCAGACTGCCAGCAATGTTGTCGAACACGAGATCGACGTGACCGGCCATGACGTCGTTGACCGCCGCTGGCGCCGTCTTGTAGGGCGCATGCACCATCTGCGCCCTGGTCATGTACTTGAACAGTTCCGCGCCGACATGACCCGACGTGCCGTTGCCTGCCGAGCCGAAAACGAGCTTGCCGGGGTTGGCTTTCGCGTAGGTAATCAGCTCGCCGACCGAGCTCACGGGTAGCGATGGCGACACGGAGAGCAGGTTCGGCGTGTATCCGGTCTGGACAATAAGGTCCACATGATTGGCCGCGGCAAGGCCGGCTTTTGACAACGATGGATTGATGCCGAGCGTCTGCGTGTTGCCGTGGCCGATCGTGTAGCCATCGGGCGTGGCCGAGGCGATGGCCTGCATGGCAATCAGGCCGCCGCCGCCCGACTTGTTTTCGATGACGATGGCCGTTCCGACGCGCTTGCCAACGTCCTCCAGAATGAGCCGCATCAGCGTGTCGGGTGCCGAGCCGGCCCCAGAGCTCAAGACATACTTGATTGGCCGGTCGGGATACTCCGCCCATGCCTGCTGACTGACGCCCAAGGCCGTCATCGCAGCGATCGCCGCCCAAATGCCTGCCACCATCCGACGCGCCGTTTTCCACTGTGCCGTTCGAATCATCTCTTGCCTTCGTGATCTGTCCAAAGCGCGTATCGCACTGGCTTAGTGCTCACCGCCAAGGTTAGTTTGCAAGACTGGTGCATCAGAAAAAATGATGCACCGCAAAAGGGAGCTTGCCCGATCCATCCTATCGTCCGTGCGACAATGCTTTGATGTTATTGGGACAACAAGCACGGACGCAAACCAATCTTTTTGCGTCTTGCATCAAAGGATTTAATGGATGAGTCGACTGCCCTCCATGACGGCGCTGCGATGCCTGGATGCCAGCGCACGGCTGCGCAGCTTTACGCGCGCAGCCGATGACCTGCATCTCACGCAGGGCGCGGTCAGCCATCACATCCTGCTGCTCGAACGTCAGTTGGGCGTGCAGTTGTTTGTGCGTCGGCGCAGTGGACTGGAATTGACCCAGGCCGGCCGGAAGTACTGGAATGACACGTCGGTGATCCTGCGGCAACTCGAACGTGCAACGGAGAGCATCATTACCACCGGTGGGCGCGGTGGCTCCCTGAATCTGTCGGTATCCTCCAGCTTCGGCAACTACTGGCTCATGCCGCGCCTGCAGTCCTTCGTGGCAGCCAATCCCGACATCACCCTGAATCTTTCAACGCGCGTGGGAACGGTGGACTTCGCCACAAGCGAAGACGATGCCGCCATCGAATTCTGCAGCGGTCCGATGCCCGGTCTTGCCGCGAATCTGGTGCTGCGCGCCGAACTGCGGCCATACGTGGCGCCGGCCGTCCTCAAGGACTTCCGGCGCACCAAACGGCTTGGCAACCGGGCACTGACACGCTCGCAGCTGGGTGAGCTGCTCCGTGGTCACACACTCATCCGCCGCGTGACGGTAATGGAGGCGTGGCCGGGCTGGCTGGCCCAGGTAGGGCTTGACACGGTCATCTCGGAATCGCACTTAAATGGGGGCCCGCGATATGCGCTGCTGTCCATGGCGCTCAACGGCGCCGTTGAGGGGTTGGGGGTCGCGTTGCTACCAGACTTCATTGCCAGCAATGCCGTGGACTCGGGAAAGCTCGTCTGCCTATGGGACGACCCGTGGGTAGCGCCACGCGCGTACTACCTGCGCTGGCCCGAATGGCGCTCCGACCTGGATGGGCTCAACCGGTTCGCTCAGTGGCTAAGTCAAGTTTCGGCGAACCCATCTACTAGCTAAAACGTAGTCGAATTCCCCGACGTTGCCCGATCCCTGAACAGCCTAATTGATTGGAGGTGGGCTGTTTCCGGTTTCATGGTTCATTTTCCTTGGAGCGGAAACAAGAAAAGTCTCGTCCACAGTCTAATAGATTATCGCTAGGATGAAATCTGCTTAGATTTATGGATACAGCTTCCCTCAACTCCCGCCACCTTTCCCCGGGGTCGGCGGGAGTCTTTTTTTGATGAAAGAGTAGCGTGAAGAGAGCTGAGCGAGAGTTCCTGCGCCAAGAATCTACTCATAGTTGAGAGCCTTGAACTTGCCCGCACTTCGTTGATGCGGCTTGCCCCGCCAACGGAATTCCTTCGATTGTCGATCGCTTGTCAGGCGCGCCTTTAAGAATCATCCGAACATCGACTTCGTCAAAGTACTGATGACGAATGGCTGGCGCTTAGCCGCCAGGATGCCTTCACCGCCGTTACTATCTTCATGCCCCGTCAATGAGCGCTTTGGCCAGCCAGGACCGGCATTATTCCCCCCCAGTCGACCATGATCCGGGGGTATGCTCCGGGTCTGGTGGGTAGCTGGTGATCGCCAATAGGGACTCGGCAGGGATATCCAAGGCCGTCCGTAACGTGGATGCCGAGACTTGCTACAGTTGTTGCAGGCCAACTCATTCAATCTGCACAAACTTCGATGCAAGAAACCCAACAACATGACGCCGTCGATGTCTTCGTCGGCAAAGGCCAGCATCCTGCCATTGCACTCGGCCGGAACGCCAAGCGCCTGTACAATAGGGCGCCACCTAACGACGAAGCAAAGCCGCGCGCCCTCATCGATTAGCTCAAGGTGCATGGCCGCCCTCTCTTCGCCATCGATCAACCAGCCACAATTGATGCGCTGCCGGCGGCCGTCGCCCGCGATGACGGCGTCCCGATTGCCTATCTGCCCGGCCTGGCAATGCCACGCCTAGCTCAGCAACTCGCCGCCCTGCACAAACAACGGGACAAAGTGGCCGCCGAGGTCGAACGACTGGTACTTGCTCACCCCCTCTGACCGGTCCTGACCAGCATGCCGGGAGTGTACTAGGCGCTGGTTCACGGTACGCGGACTCATGCCCAACATTCCCGCCACATCGCTATGGGTCTTGCCGCACGCTACCCAAGCCATGACCTCAGCCTCGCGCGCGGTCAGTAGCGGTCCGGACAGTCCAATCGCCGCCACTTCTGACGCATCCCCTCCCGCAGCCGCAGGCCGGCATACACCGCCCACGCGCCGTACGTGTTGCCGCTAGTACTAGGCTTTGGGCATTAGCAGGGATCCCGCTTCGGCGGCCCGACGTGGCGCGTACTCCTTTAACTTAACGTCACGGGCCACCATGCGCGCCCCCACTGGCCCTTGGAGTCTTCCGAGAACGCGACGTTAGCGATGACGGGGCCAAAGAAATGTCGCAGCTCCTTTGGCACGTCCTGGAACAGTAAGGGTCGGCGGGTCCCTCGAAAGAAGCCGCTCCCATCTCGGTAACACCTGCCAGCAGGCCATCGAAGTTCGCAGCACCGGAGTCTTCCGCCAGCCAGCCTCAACGGGGTCGGGCATGTCGAGCGGGAACGCCCGGGCGTGACCCCGATGTTGTGGAAGTCCTTGATCCTTCCGTTTGCCCCACTCAGACCGGCCCTGACCAGCACGGAGTCGGTGGGCTACTACTCGCCATCAATCGATATTTCCGGCGAGATCCAGCTTATAACCTTTACCGTAGAGTGTTTTCAGAACCACACCATTATCACGACAAAATACCATCTTTTTACGAATACGAGAAAGGTATGCATCCAAAGAGCGCGAAGGACACAACAATTTCCCCCAAATTGCCCGCTCAATATCACATCTGGAAACGCTCCTTCCAATATTCGCAAATAAAAACCCCACCAGATCGAATTCCCGCTCCGATAGAGCCACAGCGCATCCATTCACCATAACAGCACGAGACAACGAATCAACTTGATAATTTCCCAGATGCAGCGTCCCACCCGCCTTCGCAGAGTTAATTACCAAACGAGTCGCCAACATGTCAAGACAAGCCAATAGGGTCGTCCGGCAAATGCTTCCCCTGATGCATAAATCTACTCCTGCTTTTATTGCGATCAACTCCTCGAAATATTCAATCTGGCTAGCTATATAGACGATAGCAATGTCTACTCCGCACCGACGACGAAAACTCTGCGCAAGGGTCAGAGCTGATGAACTAAATTCAGGCGATCTAATAATTAGTATGTCGAAATTCCTCGTATTCACATCCTCATTGCCCTGCACATCCATATCAAATGCAACGCACTCAAATCTCGAATTTTTTAGTAAATCGCAAATCTCTACAAATCGATCACGATTTGTATCAATCACACTGACTTTCAATACCAACCTCCCATCATGAACCTGCCACCTAGTCAAGCACCACCCTAATCTTGCATAGATGGCTACAAATCAAAATATCACCCCCCCTGTATCAGGGCATTAGTTAATTATTGACATTTTCAAATGTAGATTTATTTCGATAATTTGAGAGAATTTTCTGATACGCGATCTTATGCGTAAATGATAGTATTTGGGCGATCCTATATATAGTCTGCTGAGACCAGCACGCACAAAGGCAAGCTCGATTGCCCCCGGCAGCGATGCCACAGAAGCATTACGCTATCTGGATGATAAGGATCGCTGAAAGACAGAATTCAGATAATCATTGATATCGTGACAGAATACCTTGCGTCTCGACTACTTTATGGGTTTAAGATGCATCCAACACGCATGCGCATTGTAGTCGTGACAATGTTAGTGACAGGAGCCTACCCTGTTGTGGGAATCCTATCTGCCTATATGGCCGCGGCAAATACCCAAACGGTCATCGTGTGGCTGGCATCCGGTGTCAGCTTCGGCGCCTGGATCGTTAGCCCCCGTAGCGAACGATTAGCGGTAGTCATGGGCACGTTATTTGCTGCCACTATTTGGGGAAGGACATGGCATTCGCTCCCATGGGCCCACGCTCTAGTATTCGGCTCTATTGAAACTAGTAGCATCATACTAGGCGCTTGGCTAGCGACTTCACAATATCCCGAACCAACACAGGCTCAGAAGCCGATTGCACGAGCCGCAATGATGGTGATAGGCGCAATTGCTACGGGCGTGATTGGCGCTGCATTGGCCAACGAGTTTTGGCGTTGGATTAGCCCTATAGGAAATCCTGCAAGCAACAGAGAGTGGCGTGCATGGGCCTTTTCGACAGTCTTGGGCATCTTGCTTCTTGTGCCCGTGATCGTCAGCTTCAAAGATTTTTCGGTGAGACGCTCTGGTGGCATGCCAGTACGACTCTTCTTGAGCGGCACCGTCATGTTCACACTGTTTATCACCGCAGTTCTCACCGTGTTCAACGAGGGAGCGCAGGACCGATTCGGCGCTGTAGCGCCGACGCTGGCCTACCTTCCAATGCCCTTTCTTGTGCTCGCTTCGATGTTTTGGGGTCCCCGCGGGGGGTCAGTTGCCGCGCTAGTTGGGGCCATAGTAGTCGTCTGGCTGACAGCCAATGGGAAAGGGCCGTTTGTCGTTAGCGAGGGTTTCCCCGGCGAATCGGTCATCGAGGTTCAAGCCTATGTGTCGATCTGGGCCGCGCTGCTTCTAGTGGGTCAAGCCTTGAACTCTGACCGGCGCACCGCACTGATCATGGCGCGCGAATGGCAGCTTCGCTATGAGCGCACTCTGGTGGCAAACGGCGTTGCCAGCGTAGAGTTCGATGCAGTCAGTGGTGCTGCAGTCTGGGGGGAATCAGCCGATACCGTACTTGGACCTGAAGTAGGACAAATACGCAATATTTGTGACTGGCTTGATATCGTCAATCTCGCAGATCGGGCCCTGGTGCGAGCTGAGTGGGATGCCATGATCAGCGGACGGCGTAATGCCAGCGCCGGGTCCTATGACATCCGCCTCGGCGACCGCGACCTGCAGGTGCAGACGCGGCTAGCACCAGTGCGCGGTCCTGATGGGACAGTCGAGCGCGTGGCCTGCTTGCTACAGACAATTTCTCCTGCGAGCATGGAGACCAACCATGCGTAAGCCTGGGGTCCTCCTAATTCACGGCCTTGGTGGGACCCAGTATGACCTTGGTTCAATGCACAAGCGCCTGAGAAACGCAGGTCTTGTTACCCATTCGCTGACGCTGCCGGGCCACGGTACGAGACCTGAAGACTTGGCTGGCGTACGCGTAGAAGACTGGCTCGAAGCGGTACGCCGTAAGTACTACGAGGTGCGCGACCAACATGATGTGCTACATCTGATGGGAATGTGTATGGGGTCGCTGTTGGCCGTCGAGATCGCCAAACGCGAACACCATGACAAGGGCAAGCTCGTGATGCTGGCACCACCAGTCTATATCGATGGGTGGGCCACGCCGTGGTATCGCGGCGCCCGTGCCGCCCTTTATCGAATTCCCGGTGTACCCGAGCGTATGAAGGTAATGGAGGAAGATCCATTCGGCATAAAGAACGCTCAGTTGCGCGCCATCGTCAAGGCCAAACTCGAGCGTGGCGAGAATTTCCACTATCGGTGGGTGCCGCTTGCGTGTATACGCGAAGTGGACCGCCTCCGCGGCATGGTAATGGATGGCCTGGACCAGATCGCCTGCAAGACGCTTGTGGTGCATGCGCGAGAGGACGAATTGACCAGCCTGCGGTCGGCCACCTACCTAGTCAAGCACATTGGCGGCAAGACGCGCGCCGGACTCGCGCGCATGCTCGTTCTAGAAGACAGCTATCACATGGTGTGCGTCGACAATGACCGGGAAATCGTAGTCCGAAATGTGCTGGAGTTTCTTGACGTCACAGCATCGGCTTCGCTGGGCATGGGGCCAATGGACGCCGCCATGCCGCCGGCTGAATTGGTGTCGCTGATCGGAACGGTGAGTCGTATGCTTGAATCAGGGGATTTTGATGGGCTATATGCCACCGGAGTTCCTAATTTCGCTTGGCTACAACCAGGCACCCACCGCGCGTCTGGTATCTATCGTGGCGCCAAGGGGCTATCCCGGCTAAAGAGTTGGGCTATGGGCGACACACCATTACGCTTTGGCGCATTCGGTAAGCCCAGCATAAATGCGGGTGTTGCGGTGTTACCCGCAACGCTTATTGCAAGCACGCTGGCATCGCCGGGGGTGCTTGCATTGGCCGCGCATGCGGGAAAGCTCCTCGAAGCACGCTGGTTTCCCGATGATGTCACTCTTGAGGAGAATTTCTTTGGCGGTAAGCTCGCGCCCGACTTCCGGAGCCCACTCGAAGAGACATTCACCCACGCTGTCGCTGCTTCTAGGACACTGCGCCCGGTACCTGTAGATCAGCTGCGGGAAATAGATATCAACGATAAGCACGTGACCTAGCATTTCCCCATCGGATGAATCGATGGATCAGTTCTACGGAGGCAGGGAACGCCCACGGCAAGAAGCACGTGAACCGCCGTCAGCGCTTCTTCCGGAGATGGGAAGCGTGGTGCGGTGATCGTGGCTCGTAGCGGCTGTAGGAGCCCGTACTATCCGCTCAAGTGCGCCGGGTGCAACGCCGACAGGCCGGCCGTGCAGCGACCAAGCTCAGTGAGCACACCGTGCTATGGGGCGTGGTACGCCACTTCCTCCAGCAAAAGTGGTCACCTCAGGAAATCTCCGCTACGCTCAAGCGCGCCTTTCCTGCCCAATCCGACCTCAATGTGTCCCACGAAACCATCTACAACGCCATTCACGCCTACCCGCGCGGGGAGTTGCGTCGACAGCTCATCGTCTGTCTGCGCCAGGGCCACGCCAAGCGCCTGCCGCACTCGCGCGGCACCGACCGACGCGGCCAGATTCCCGATAAGGTCAGCACCCATGTGCGTCCGCCTGAGGTCAACGATCGGCTCATGCCCGGACACTGGGAGGGCGATCGCATCAAGGGAGCGGGTAACGGCTCCGCCGTTGGCGTGCTGGTCGAGCGCATGAGCCGTGGGGTGCAGCTGGTCAAAGATGTCCGGCGCCACCGCGGCCTCGGCCCTGGCCGGCTTCACAGCAAAGCTGCAATCACTGGTGGCGCCTCTGCGCCAGACGTTGACCTACGACCAGGGCCACGAGATAGCCCGGCGCGCCGAACGAAGCGCCGCTACCGGCGTCCGCGTGTACTTCTGCGATCCACACAGCCCTTGGCAGCGCGGCACATGCGAAAACACCAATGGTTTCTACGCCAGTATTCCCCCAAGGGCACGGACCTATCCATCTACCCGCAGGACGAACTTGACGCTATCGCTGACAGCCTCAACGGCCGGCCACGAAAGACCCTGAACTGGCACAGCCCATTGCAAGTCCTCGCGCAGGTACTCGCGAATCCCTCAGACCAGCTTGCCGTTCAATAATCTGCGAGGTGTTGCACTTCGCTCTTGAAACCGCCCTTGCCGTATCTGAAATGAGTAAGGTTAATAGGATCAAGGAATTCGGAAGGCGCATTGTGCTCGCCTTTGCTCCAATTTCTTGGAGCAGCGCCACCGTCGACCAAAAGGGGCAAGCCTTGTTATGAAGGCCCGCGTCGTCGTCGACGCGCCTCGGACTGGGTGCACAGCGTTGTGTACACCGCAGCCTACGAGCCGTGTATCCAAAACGCAGTCCTTTGCTCGCGACAAAGCGGTTGTTGGGCCAACAGGAGCACAATCCGTCCTAAGCGGCCACAGTGCAGAGGAACAGTTCGAAGCGACACAAGTGCCGTCTTTGAATTGGCTGTCTTCACTCACATTACGAAAGCCGAGGACTGGCCCATTAGCATCCCCGCTCGCCGACATCATCGATCAGCGTTTCCCTAGCAAGAGCCGAAGCGCTGGCACAATGACAAGGAGCATCAACGGCCCGATGAGCATGCCACCAACCACCACCGTCGCCAGCGGCTTCTGCACCTGGCTGCCAATGCCGGTGGAGAGCGCCGCAGGGAACAGTCCGATGCACGCGGACAACGCCGTCATCAGCATCGGTCGCATCCGTTGCTGAGCAGCGTGCGACATTGCCGTTTCGGATGACTCGCCCTGTTGTCGCAACTCGTTGTAGTAGGTGATCATGAGGATGCCGTCCATCACCGACACGCCGAACAGCGAGACGAAGCCGATGGCGGCCGATATGCTGAAATCCAGTCCCGTCACGAACAGTGCCAGCACGCCGCCAGAAATGGCGAACGGAATGCCGGCCAGCGCCATCACGCTATCGCGCAACGAATTGAACAGGCCATACAGCAGCACCATGATCATCACGATGCTGATCGGCACGATCAGCGCCAGTCGCTTCTTCGCCTGCTCCAGCTCCTCGAATTCGCCAGCCCAGGTGATCTGATATCCCTCGGGCAGTTTGACAGCGCGCGCAATGCGCGCCTGTGCCTCGGCCACCGTACTGCCCAGATCTCGCCCGCGCACGCTGAACTTGATCGGGATATAGCGCCGGTTGCGCTCGTGATAGATGTACGACGCCCCGGTATCGAGCGATACATCGGCCAGCGCGCTCAACGGAATGTAGGCATTGCTGCCGCCCGCCACTTGGTACGCCACCTTGATGTTGCGAATGGCGTCGATGCTGCCGCGATACTCGGGCGCCATGCGCACAGTCAGGGCGAATTGTCTGTCGCCTTCCAGCACCGTGGTGGCTTGTGCGCCGCCTAGCGCCGCCTGTACCACTGCGTTCACGTCGCCCGTGTTGAGCCCGTAGCGCGCCGCCGCCTCGCGATTGACCTTGATGTTCAGATTGGGCTGCCCCAGCACGCGGAACACACCCAAGTCCGCCACCCCGCGGATCTGCCCCATTTCGTACATGACCTGGTCGGCAAGCCTTTCCAGCGTCGGCAGATCCCGCCCGACGATCTTCACAGAGTTTGCGCCTTTCACACCGGACAAGCCTTCTTCCACGTTGTCCTGGATGTATTGTGAGAAGTTCAGCGAAATCCCCGCGAACTCGTCGGCGAATTCCTTCTGCACCTGGGCGACGAGCTTATCCTTGGTCATGCCTGCCGGCCACTCGTCGAAGGACTTCAACGGTACGAAGAACTCCGCGTTGAAGAAGCCCGCCGCATCGCTGCCATCGTCCGGGCGGCCGTGCTGGGAGACCACCGTCGCCACCTCCGGATGCGACAGCAGGATCTTGCGCATGCGCGCCACCGGCGGAATCCCGGCCTCCAGCGACACGGTGGGCGGCAGAGTGGCGCGAATCCACAGGTTGCCTTCCTCCAGCGCTGGGAGGAACTCCGTGCCCAGCAATGGCATCATCGCTACTGCGATGCCAAGCACCGCCGCACCGATGGTCACCGACATGCGCTTGTTGCCCAACGACCATTTCAGCGCCGGCGCATACACGCGGTGCAACTTGCGCACCAGCCAAGTCTCCTTTTCCTCGATATGCTTCGGCAGCAGGTACGAGCAAAGAACCGGCGTGACCGTGAACGTCGCGATCAGTGCGCCCAGCAGCGCGTACCCATACGTGCGCGCCATCGGCCCGAAGATCTGGCCTTCCACGCCTTGCATCGTGAACAGCGGCACGAACGCCGCCACGGTGATGGCCGCGGAAAAGAAGACGGCCTTATCCACCTGCAACGCGCTGACGAAGATCATCCGCAGCCGGTCGGACATGCCATTACCCAGGGCACGTCCGTCGCGACCCATCAACAGCCTTTGCTGCTCCACTATCGGCAACTGGAAGTTTCGGAAGATGTTCTCGACCAGGATCACCGACGAATCGACGATGATCCCGAAGTCCACCGCCCCGACGGATAAAAGGTTCGCCGATTCGCCCAGCAGCACGAGGATCATAATGCTGAAGAACAGCGCAAACGGAATGTTGATGCTGACGATGATGGCGCTGCGCAAGTCGCCCAGGAACACCCACTGGATGAAGAATACCAGCAGGCAGCCGAACAGCAGGCTGTGCAGCACGGTGTGCGTTGTCACGCCCACCAGCGTGGAACGGTCGTAATACGGATCGATATGCACGCCGGCAGGCAGCGTACCATCGCCATTGATCTTCTCAATTTCATCCTTGACGCGGGCCACCACCTCGTTGGTTTGCAACGTGCGGTTCATGACCACGACCGCAGTCACCACATCGTCCTCGTTGTCGCGGCCCGATTTTCCCAGGCGAGGCGCGAAGCCGATCTTGACCTTCGCCACGTCCTTGACCTGAACCGGCACGCCATTGCTCTGCGTGAGCACTACCTGCTCGATATCCTTTGAGCTCTCGATCAGGCCCACGCCGCGGATGTTGACGGACTGCTCGCCAAGATTGATGGTACGCCCGCCCACGTTGATATTGGCGTTACCAAGCGCCGTGATCATCTGCGATAGCGAGATGTTGTACGCATCGAGTTTGTTCAGGTCCGCCTCGACGTCGTATTCCTTTGTGGTGCCGCCCCAGCTCACCACCTGCATCACCCCAGGCACGGTCTTTAGCCGGCGCTGCAACACCCAGTCCTGCAACGTGCGGAGATTGGTCAGCCCGAAATGGTCGGGGCCCTTGAGCTGGTAGCGGTAGATTTCGCCCACCAGACTCGAAGCCTGGATCTGCGGCTGCACGTTGTTGGGCAGGCTCACGTTCTGCTGCAATGCCAGTGCGGCCTGTGTATATGCGAAGTAGTAGTCGACGCCATAGCGAAACGTCACTCGCACAAACGACAGGCCGTAGAACGACGTGGAGCGGATGCTTTCCACGCCGGGCGTGGCGGCCAGACCCACTTCCATCGGCACCGTGTAGTAGCGCTCCATCTCCTCGGCTGACAACCCTGGCGCCTGTGCGGTAATCTCTAGAATCACAGGCGCGGGATTCGGATAGGCCTCGATATTGAGCTTCGAATAGGCAAACAGCCCGGCGCCGGCAAAGACTAGGAGAAAAATCAGAATAAGCGGTCGCCGCGTCAGCGACAGCCGAAGAATGTTCGTCAGCACGATGTTCTCAATATTGGAAAGCTATGCGCAATGCAGCTACACGACCCAAATCACTATTGGGCAGATAGTGGCGCGGCGTTGCTCAGGTACACGGCGCCTTCGCTGGCGACCAGTTCTCCGGGTGTCAGCCCACTCAGCACCTGCACCAGCCCGTCCTGCGTCGTGCCGATAGTGACTATGCGACGTTCGAATCGCCGCTGGTCGCGCGTGACCCAGACGGTCATCGTGCCGTCCCCTTCATGCACTATGCCGTCCGCGGCTACGGCCGCTGAGCGCGTGGGATCGCCCGTGCGTATGTCGAATGACGTGATCATGCCGGGACGCAGTTCATGTCCGGGGTCCCTGACCTCAGAACGCACCTGCATGCGGTGCGTCGTGTTGTCGATGCTGGCCCCCAGCGTCGTGATGGTGCCCGTGAAGGTGCGATTAGGCAGCGCCATCGCCCTGACCGTCACCGACTGTCCCACGCGCAGCAATGGGGTATCCGCCTCGGACACGAAGGCCTGCATCCAGACCGTCGAAATGTCGGATACGATCACCGGGGCGGTGCCGTTGCCGGGCTGGACCAACATCCCCGGCTGCGCATTTCGCGCGGTCACGCGACCAGCGATCGGGCTGAACACGGTCAGCGTGGCGTCAGTACGCCGCTGCGCGATGATGCGATTCATGTCGGCATCGGTCTTGCCAAAGATCGCTACGGCGTCGCGCGCGGCCTTGTACGCAGCCTCGGACGCCTGTTGGTCGGACACGGCCTGGTCCACGTCCTTCTGTGCAATGCCCTGGATCTCTAACAACTGGCGTGCCCGCTCCAGCGCGCGGGCGTTCAGCTTGCGCGTGCCAGCGGCGGATATCAACGTCGATTCCGCCTGCACCAAGTCCGAGCTGTTGATGTCATAGAGCGGGGCGCCTCTCTTTACATCGTCGCCCACCTTGACGTACACATTACGCACCTTACCCTGATAGGCCGAGTACACCTGCACCGAGCGGTCCTGGTTGAAATCGATGCTGCCGACCGTCTCGCGCCGGTTGGAAAATTCGGATTGCTGCACGGCCACCACTTTGACAGTATTCGCCTGCGTTGCGCTCAGTGTCACCGATGAATCAAGCGAGGCGACTTTGAAAGCGTGCGCCTTACTCCCCGCATACACTCGCTCCCTCCCGTTTAGGGCGCCGGACTGCTGCCACACGACAAATATCACGACCAGCCCCACCATGGCGACCCCGGCACCGACCAAGGCAGATTTGCCATCGATACGCATAGTATCCCACCCCATTTGATTCTTAATTTTTCAATGACCCGCATAATGCGAGCAGAATTGCGACCGGTCTACTGTGACAAATCGCAGTGACGCGGCCCTGCCTCGCTTCTAATATTCGCGAATGTCAGATCTTTTGAAGGACCATGATCCCAGTTCGTAGCAACCTTCTATCTCGCCCCGTCGTACGAAGTGTCCGCAGCAGCTTGGCAATAGGCGCCATATGCCTCCTTGCGGCTTGCGCCGTAGGGCCGGACTTTCACCAGCCTGTGTCGCCCACCACACCTGGCTATACGCGGACGCCTCTGTTAAACGAAACTGCAACTGCGATGGGGAAAGATGGAAATGCACAGCAACTTGTAGTGGCGATGGCGATTCCCGAACAATGGTGGACGCTGTTGCATTCGGATAAACTAGACTGGGTCATCGGGTCGGCCATGCGTGCGAGTCCGACAATCGCCGCCGCACAGGGCGCCTTGCGGCAAGCCCATGCCGAAATGCGTGCACAGCAAGGAGCATTCTTTCCAACGCTGGGCGCTTCCTATTCTCCATTGCGAAGGCGAGAGCCGGTGAGCACCTTGTCGCCCTCACTCACATCTGGCGATGCACTGTACAGCCTACATACTTCCCAGTTGAGCATAGCCTATGCACTTGATATCTTCGGCCTGAACTCGAGACAGGTGGAGTCTTTGCGGTCCCTAGAAGATGTCCAGCGTTTCGAACTGGAGGCTGCATACTTGACGCTTTCATCAAACATCAGCATCGCCGCGATCCAGGAAGCCTCACTCCGCGCGCAGATCGACGCGCAGGAGCATGTCGTCTCAGTGCAAACACGGCTTCTTGATATTCTGCAAAAGCAGTTTGCACTCGGATACGTTAGCGGACTCGACGTCGCCGCCGCACGTACCCAGCTTGCGCAAGCCGAACAGGCGTTGCCCGCCCTGCGCAAGCAGCTAGCATTGCAACGCGACCTGCTTTCCGCGCTGGCTGGCAAGCTGCCTGCCGAGCCGTTCGACGAGACGTTTACTTTCGCGGACTTCACGCTGCCCGACACCCTGCCCGTGTCGCTACCTTCCGATCTGGTTCGCCAGCGTCCCGACGTACGCGCCGCCGAATCCCAACTGCATTCTGCAACGGCATTGGTAGGTGTGGCCATCGCCAACATGCTGCCGCAGATCACAATCACTGGAACACAGGGAGGGACCGCCACGGCGTTCCGGCAGATGTTCGCATCGGGTAACGTATTCTGGAGTCTGGCCGGAAACGCAGCACAGACATTCTTCGCTGGCGGCACGCTGATCGCCCGCAAGCACGCGGCCGATGCCGCGCTAGACCAGGCCGAGGCACAGTATCGTGGCACCGTCATCAATGCGTTCCAGAACGTGGCCGACACGCTTCACGCCATCCACAACGACGCCGATACGCTGAAAGCCGCGCGCGCATCGGAGCAGGCCGCACGCACTACGCTGGACATCACGCAGAAGCAACTCTCATCCGGATTCGTCAACGTGCTTGCCGTACTGAACGCCGAGCAGGCGTTCCAGACCGCCACGCAGGCCACGGCGCAGGCCCAGGCCGCACGCTACGTCGATACCGTTGCGCTGTACCAGGCATTGGGTGGCGGCTGGTGGAACCGCTCCGCCCAGACCGACGTGGCGAGTATCACGTCTGCGCCGCTTGCTTCGCGCCAGGCAGTCGCACCGTGAATCTTGATCCGGCGCCTTCTATGCTCGTCACGGAGACCGTGCCACCGTGCAGCTCGACGGCCAGCCTGACGATGTAGAGTCCCACGCCGGCGCCCGCCGTGCCGGAGACGTTACCACCGCGGACGTAGCGCTCGAATACATGTGCCAGGTCAGCCTCCGGAATGCCGATGCCGCAGTCCGACACACTCACGACCAGCACATCGCCCTCGCGTGCCACCTCAAGGCTCACCGGCGATTCCGGCGGCGAATACTTGATGGCGTTGCCAATCAGGTTGTTGAACACTTGGAACAGCAAACGCGCATCGCCGTAGATGACTTCGGGCGCATCCATGCGCCATTGATCGATGATCTCAGCACCGGGCACACTTTCACGATGCATGTCGCAAACTTCCTGCAGCAACAGCCGCGGCGATATTTCCGATCGTCTCAATGCGCTCGGCGTCGCAGCATCCAGCGTCTGCGCCGCACCGAGCATGTCATCGATCAAAGCCGTCAGCTTCTTCACCGAGGCACGGATACGCGCGCTGCGATCAGCCACTTGTCCGATGGAAATTGCATCCGACAGATGGCTCAGTCGCTGCGCTTGCCCGTCGATCACCGTCAGCGGCGTGCGAAATTCATGCGACACCATCGACACGAAGTTGCGCTGCAGCTCGGCCACGCGTCGCTCGTTACCCAGCGTCGTCTCCAGCGCACGCGCCTGCTCCGTCAGCGCCATCCGGCTCTCAGCCAGCGCCACTGTATTGTCACGGAATCGCCGCACGGCGCAAGCGATTTCACCCACTTCGTCGGCGCGTTCAGTCAAAGGAATATCGATATCGGTCTCGTTATCGGTAACCCGGTGCATGCAGTTGACCAACTCCGCGATCGGATTAATCACGGCGGTGACAAAGTAGAGTACCCCTGCAATCAGCAGCAGGATCGCAACAATAATGCCAATCAGAATCAGGTCGCGCGCGCGCAGGTACGCCTGCGCCTCGCGCAGCGTGGCATCGTTTGCGCCTGCCGCGTTGCGTTCGGTCAACGTGGTCAACGTGGCATTCGCCAGCGTGAAAGCGCGCCGCGATTCCTGATAGTACAGCGCGATCGCTTTGGATTTGTCGTCTCGCTGCGCCAGTTCCATGACACGGTCCGCCAACTCTCGATAGGCTCGCCATTGCGTGGCGAACTGGGCGTAATGCTCCAATTCCCGCGCGTCATGCTCGATGTTCCCGTAGCGCACGCTCGCATCGGCTATCGTCACATCCAGCGCTATCAACTCCTCTGCGGTTCTGCGCCGATCCATGTCGCCGCGTGCGGTCAGAAGTTCGCCCTCCGTGGCACGAAAATCGGAGATATCGTTGTTGAGGTCTCCCAATATTCTATTGATTAGTAACCAATGAGTGCTAATCTGCTTCGAAACGTTGTAGAAGCTTCCCAAGCGCTCGATACTGAACGCACCAAGCCCAACGACAAGCAACAGAAACAGCATAAACACCAATGGCAGCCGCACACGCAGGCAACTGAACGATGCGAAGCGTGACGTGGCCGCCTTGTAGACAGCCTCATTTCCCATGCTTGCGGTTGGATTTATCATGCGCTGAGTTGCGACATCATTCGCCTACAAGCGCTCATCACCAGTTGAAAAAATATCACTATGTGCGCTCCTTCTGATACAGCATCCAGACAAATCCTTTGTATTGAGGACGATGCCGAAACCGCGTCACTTATTTACGAGGAATTGGCTGAGCGAGGCTACCAAGTGTCTGTTTCTTACGACGGCCAGCGTGGCTTTGCATCGATTTTGCGCACACCACCCGACCTAGTGTTGTGCGATGTCGGTATTCCCATCATAGACGGCTTTGCGCTGCTGACCCGCCTGCGCTCGTTAGCACCACGCTTTGCCGATATTCCGTTTGTGTTCCTGACTGCACTGGCACAGCGCGACGCCGAACTCAAGGGTCGACGCCTCGGTGCAGACGACTATGTGACCAAGCCAGTGGATTTTGATATTCTTGAAAGTATTATCAAGGCTCGCTTAGCACGTGCGCCTAAAATTCTGAATCGCTCGTTGCCTCACGTGTTGCTAAGCGAACGGGAGATTGAGACATTGTCGTGGTCTGCACGCGGAAAGACGTCCAGTGAAATCGCAACTATCCTCGGCCTTACAAAACGTACAGTTGACTTTCATATTGACAACGTCCGCGAGAAGCTCGGTGTCGCCACTCGTGTCGAAGCAGTTGTGCGCGCAACCAAAGACGGCCTAATAGACCCATAGTTATGCATTGCGGCTGCTTGCGGCCATTACTCACCCCCGCACATTGAGGCCGTCAACGGCAGATCTCATTTACCTCAGACCAAGGATTAAACAATCGATCAGTATCAACAACGCCGGCCAAGTGCGTGACCCGCGCTGCGTCTAGCTTGGAAGAACAAGCGGCGGCTTGCAATACAAGGTTTGCATGCGCGCTCCTTGTTAACCACAGTGTGGGCGCGCATGCATTCCATGCCTAGCAACTCGTTAATATACTTTATGGTTAATTCGGTTGCTCCTTAACTATATTGATCTTGAGCTTATTCACCCCGGAAACCTGGTCATCTGAAGAAACCAATACATAATTCAAAACACTCGTTTGGCCAGCATCCACGTCCTTTTCCACCTTTATATTCACACCGAATTTCCCCCCTTGCACCGCTTGCTCGATCAGGATCCCTCGACTAGGCGGTACGTATAACGCATATTGAATACTCAACTCATCGGAGGTAGTTTCAGTCGGCAACTCTGCAAATACTGCCTTTCCTGGTGAAACATTGACTGGCGCGGCGGGCAAAGCGCGCAACAACCTCTTGACTACCTTGAATGACAAAACACCGTCTGCGGAATCGTGGGCGTTGTTAATTTTATATTTCACATCAATTTTCCCTTCCTTGGTCCCTGGGAAAAACGCAACCACCGTGCCTTTTTCGATCCTCGCCACTCCTTCTTCTGGTTTCAGAGGTGTAATACTTATACTCGTAAATGGCGCTCCAGTTGCGCCTCGGGAGAAGTCCTCGTATACTGGCCTTTCAGACGACATTTCTACCGTCGGTATATCCCTTTTGTCCAGGCTGTTTATAGTAATTCGCTTTCCAAAAGGAAAAGCGAATTCTTGGCCCTCGGCACCATTGTTAGCGCCATCTGAGTCTTCCGCTTTAATCCAGATACTAAAATTTCCACCCGGCATATCCTTTGGCGCGACAGGATAAATACCCTTAACCTTGCCATCTTTATCTATAGTTATCCCGCCGTGGGTATCAGGAAGTGTCTTTAATACCCTCCACGGAAAAATCGAACCGTCATCGCTAGAAATTTTGCAATCTATCTCCTCACCGGGAAACGCGATTGTCTTAGCTGGATCGGGCGATGCTACCAACATGATCCCGATTAAATCTTTGACAATAAAGTCAATTTCCGGCGATTCCGCAGAAAATCCCGCCAGATCGCGTACACGGACCTTCGCCTTCAATGGCTTTCCGGGGTTTTCGCTCTTTAGGTCCGGCGTGCCGGAGAGTTTTCCAGTATCTTTATCAATAGATAGCCACTGCAAGCGCTTATCTTGGGGATCTGCAGCCTTCAGTTCGTATATCAACCCTTGCGTCGGCGTTCTCCCCGCATTCGTCGCAACAGCAAATGCCTCGAATAGTTTCTTCGGAACCGGCTTGTGAGGATGGCTTACGTTAATACCCAACTCTGGATATACAACTAAGCAATGCGTTTCGGAAACGGCGGCCTTATTTTTATTGCCTTTTGAAATAGCGCTTATTTTCACGGTATAGGCATGTCCGTCTACCGCCTTGGGAGCATACGAATCATCCAGCTTTCCGGAGAGCACCCCCGTATCCTTGTTTAAAACTATTCCCTTTAATGGCGGATCGTAAGACCACTCCCAATCGCCAGCTACTTTTTGATTTTTTAAACTAACGCTAAATTGAATATTTATGCTTGAATTCATCCGTAGCCAATTACTGGGGACCCCTGCATCTGGGAGCGGTAGTACTTCAAATGGCGCATGAATTACAATTGAAAATTCCTTTTCAGCCACAGGGACCGCATTAATATCCGGCTTCGCAGTCTCACTTGCAACTTCGTAAACTTTCACATAGCAGCTATCACTCCCAGCGTGGACACGCTTTGGAGTACCAAAGATTTCTCCATTTCGCGAAATCTCTAATCCCAATGGTAGATCTGATGAATCGAAATAATAGAAATGACCACTCTGAGGATCTTTTAGAGTGAGCTTTGAATTATATTCCGCCCTCACCCAACCTTCTGCCAAAGCACCATCAATTTGGACTGCCATTTATTTCTCCACGATAATTTGGCTGATATATAAATATATCATCGCCATAGCATTAATCTGCCAGTTATTAACCTAGACTCCGTGCTCGATATCATCGACCTGATGCCGCTCGGCTAAGGGATCACCATCTCAGATGGGAGCCCCCTCGCTTATCATTCGTCAACCTTCCATTTACTGTTCTGATATTTCCCCTCCTTGCAAGGTTGTGACGTAAGAAAATGACAAGCCTTCTACAACTTATATTTTCTCTAATTCCAGCCTCAAAAGCAGGTCCATAACTGCGCTTCCATCCTGAAGCACAGCCAGTCATTGCCTTTCAAAGCATGAAATTGAGGAGCTATGGCGGGGATCAGAACAGTCGACATCCTCCTCAGCTGCGCTTCGAGCGCGCTCGGCCGCATCGAGCGTATCGCGATGTGGCCGACCCTCCGCCCGGGCCTTTGCATCCCTGTCATACGCGTCCTTGCGCGATTTCTCAGCCTCAACCAACGCAAGCACAGATGCCGCATCCTTGTTGACTGCCGCTGCATCAGCGTACGCCTTCGCCTTATCCCGCGACTCTATTTCCCGCTTGACTTCCGGATCCGCGATCTTGCCTATCGCTTCGAGCGCATCCCGACGTGGCTGACCTTCCGTCCAGGCCTTTGCATCCCTGTCATACGCGTCCTTGCGCGCCTGCGCAGCCAGTATCAACGCCACGAGCTTCGACGTATCACCTCCGGCAATTTTCGCATTTCCCAATTCGTTACTTACGTTAACAGCGTTTTTAACGCTACCTAAACTAGATATCAGTACCTCACCGTCTTCTACGCGTCGACTATCTTTTTTAGTTACGAAGAAGTACTTCTCGCTTGATTCGTCATAAGCGATATTAAGAGCATTCCCCCTCGCATCCTTCACGATATCACCATCGATTGGAAGCCCTTGTCTCGCATCAAATACGATACCAGTCTTAGACTCTATGACTATATCTCGCCCACCTGGTAGAGTGACAACTTTCCCTATTAGCTCACGACCACCACCCTCCACATCGAAGATCTTGAGCGTTGTTGATCGTTGTTCTCTTAACTTAGAATAACTGGAGCCATCATATAAGTAAATTACACCACCAACGCTGATCGGCTTGTTTTCTACACCATCAACTGAGATACTTACTTCAGCCTGCATACCATACTTTGCAATCGCCTTTAAGGCATCGTCCGAAACTGCCAACCACTCAAAACGCGGCGATAAGCGCACCAATGCATGACCACTCTCATCAGAGGATAGATAGAATCCGCTGCCGCCTTCTTTTTTTGCAATACCTGCAATCCTCACTCGAGCTATTCCCCATTCTTCATTATCCGGGCGAGTCTCCACGAACGTGTCGCCCTTGTCAGCAAAGAAGAATTTTCCCGATTTATCACGAAACAGGAGCCTGGGATGCTCGTCATCGGTAACTATGTTTGAGCCAACAAGCCCCGTAAAAGTGAACGCCCCCTTCCCGTCGCCTGTCTCCACCAAATCTCCCGCGACCAATCTTCCGCCATTATTATCAATGAATTTGACGCCATCCACATTTTCCCATTGATCAGTCGACGAATCCGCAAATAGCTGAATCCAGGCATCCCCACGCCTTACCTTCATACTGGTCGCGACAACACTAACTCCGGCGACTTCCGTTCGCGTTCCACTTTTTATGAACCCCACCTCTACAGGCATTGCATCGAAGAACTCTCCGCTCGAGGCAAGTCGATGCCCAATTTCGCCAAGATCTTTTCGGCTTCGTTCGATGGAGTCATATAGATGCGTAGTTGGATCAAGAACAATGCCGGACTCAGTATAGAAATTTCCGTCCTTACCGAGATAAACACTCGACCCGTCCTCCGTAAAAACGGGTAGCTTGGCTATCGCCTGAACACCGGACAGATTAATTGTGTCAGCCACAGGCACCAGCAAACCTGTGTCCAAAATGACAGAAGCCAGTGAAATACTTCCATTGTTCGGTGCAAAGAGTTGACCTGACAGCGCTAGCACCTTCTGCGCTGCCATATTGATCTGCGCGTCCGCCTGACTATTAGCCGTGATCGTGCTCGACTCAGCCTGACTCACGTGCCCCGTGTTCGCGTCACCAATCTCCACGATAACCGGATCGGCCGTCTTATCATCTCCCACTGTGACATTGCCACTTATGGTGATATTGCTGCCGCTGTGCATTTCGACCTTGCCACCCAACGCATTGAGCTCCCCGGCGTGGGATACCGCTCCGGTCGAGAGTAGTGCCGTGGTACTGCCCGCACCGCGGCTTTGATTATTGATCAGACCAGTGTTTTCCAGCAGCACACTCATGATCGCATTCGCGCCTGCAGCGTTGAGCAGAATCGAGCCATCCCCTTGCGATTGACCAATCACGAGGTCACCGGAGTTCGTCACCAGCGCATCCATCGCTGGCTGATCAACCGAGACGTTCCAGCCGCCCAACTGAATTGTGGCCGCGTTGGCCGCCACCATCGCAATGCTGCGGTCCTGCGCATTCGGATCTGCACCGGCGGCGATGGTGCCTGCGTTATTCACGACACTGCCGAGCAGAGCAACGAACGACTTGGCCGTGATCTGAGCCCCCTGCTCCACTTGAACAACACCCGGGCGCGTGGTGCTAGCACTAAATTTGAACCGTTGTGTCCCCGACATGAAGTCCTGGTTGTTAATGCCCATCGAGGAGGCAACTATTCCGCCAACATCGACCGAAGCACCTTTACCAAATACCACCCCGTTTGGATCGACAATGAACACACGTCCATTTGCCTGCAGGAGACCTTGTATGCTTGTGGGGCCGGCGTTATTGCCCACAACCTGGTTCAAGGTGGCAGAGTTCGCGCTGGGTTGATTGAAACGCACCCCTTCGCCTTGCCCTATATTGAAGTTTTGCCAGTTGATGATGGCGCGATCCGAACTCTGATTAATGGTCGTTTGTCCGGGTGCTTGCGTAACCGATGCCTGACCACCCACTACCTGACTTCCATCAGCCGCCAGTGCGTTGCTACTCCCCAAGGCACCCACAGAGCACAACACGCCTGAGAGCACCGCCATGAGCAGCCGCGATGGCTCCACATGTTGTTTAGCCTTACCCTCAACAGAGGAAACTGGGAAACCGAAGAATGGCATGTATGTCCTGTATGAATAGAACTGAGCCTTTCCAACTCAACTCAAAACATGGAGGATCGCCAATGACCGCACCAAAGAAAACAAGCAATTTCTTGTTATTAATGTTGCGTCTTCTCGGCAAACTACTACAAGCCACTTTGCCCTCACCCCCTAACGAGGATAGTCATAAGAAGAATCCACGCATTTCCTGATTTTTCGTGGAAATTTTGAAAGCCCGCGCGTCTCACTGACCATATGGAATGTCCGTCCTTGCGAACCGCCGCTCCCTAGCTCGGTGCGGAAGAGCGGACGTTCGCAGAACGACGGTCGTCGCCTTGGCCCAATACGTCACGCTATCGGTACAGTCAAGGAATACCTAGGAGACACCTTCTTTATGACCCAGGGAAGCATGGTCAGTCTGGAAGATCGCCAAACGAAGACGCACAGAATTGACGTCTCGCAGCAACCAGGGCGTTCTTGCGCAACATCTGCAAGGCGCCCGGCATCACCGCGGCAATCACTGCAACCCTAGCAGACTGGTCGCCGGAGTACGCGACCAACGTCGCATGTGAAGCGAATCCCTCGGGGTGGTCCCTCGGCGGCACCTCATGCCATTGCCCGTGGAGAGCATATTCTCGAAGCAAAAGCACTGATATGACTCCGGATGTCAATCGAGATTGGTTTGTTCAGTTTTTAAGTTACGTATTGCCCCCTCAATTTCCTGCAGGCGACGTAGCAGTAAATCTCGACGGTGGATCAGGCTGATATCCGCGGGTTCGTTACCGCACGACAGGGTCCGCCCAATGAGCCTGCCGCTATCTAGTTCCGCAAGTCGGATGAGATTCTGTTGCCCAGCGCTTTCTCGGATTACTCGAGTGCCGGGCTACGTCGCCTTCAGGAAACTGCCTACCAAGTAGTTGTTGAACCGTCGATGTGGGCAGGGCTTGAACTGCCGCCAACATAGTTGCGCGTTCTTGCGCAGTTATGCACAATTTGCGCATGTCACGCACGATGGTCAGCATACAAGAGGCTGCGGAGTTTCTGGGCGTTTCGGCTCAAACGCTCAGGCGCTGGGAACGCGAAGCCAAGCTTATTCCGGACGAACGCACAGCCGGCGGGCGTCGTCGCTACGATCTGGCGCGTCTGCGGCCCGAACACTTCCATGCAACCGCGATGGCGCGGCGCACCGTGGCCTACGCCCGTGTTTCCAGCCACGACCAAAAGGATGATCTTGAGCGGCAGAAGCAGGTACTGGAGCTTTACTGCGCGCACCAAGGCTGGACGTTTGAGGTAATCGCCGACCTTGGCTCAGGCATGAACTACCACAAGAAAGGCCTCAAGCGCTTACTGGGCGCGATCATCGACGGCACTGTCGGGCGCCTGGTCATTACCCACAAGGATAGGCTACTGCGCTTTGGTGCGGAACTGGTGTTCGCCATCTGCAAGGCGAGGAACGTCGAGGTCGTGATCCTCAACCAGGGCGAGGACACGACGTTCGAGGAAGACTTGGCCAAGGACGTGCTGGAGATCATCACAGTGTTCAGCGCCCGGCTCTACGGCAGCCGTTCGCGCAAGAATCAGAAGCTGCTCGACGGGGTGCGTCAGGTCGCGGAAACCGCCCATTCATGCTGATTGCTCACCGCATCGCCCTCGATCCGAACAACGCGCAAGCCACGTATCTAGCGCGTGCGGCGGGCACGGCGCGCTTCGCCTATAACTGGGCGTTGGCCGAGTGGAAGCGCCAGTACGAGGCGTGGAAGACGGACAATGCATGCCCCAAGCCGTCGCAGACGGCGTTGCGACGCCAACTGAATGCGATCAAGCGCGAGCAGTTTCCGTGGATGATGGAAGTCACGAAGAATGCGCCGCAGATGGCGATCATCCAGTTGGGCGACGCGTTCAAGAATTTCTTCGCGGGCCGTGCCCGCTATCCGCAGTTCCGCAAGAAGGGCGTGCACGACCGCTTTACGCTCACCAACGATCAGTTCAGCCTCGACGCCTCACGCATTCGCATCCCCAATCTCGGCTGGGTGCGCATGCGCGAGTCGTTGCGCTTTGCTGGGAAGATCATGTCGGCCACGGTCTCCCGTGTGGCCGACCGCTGGTTCGTCAGCCTCACCGTGGACACACCCGATGGTTCGCATCTGCCCGAAGCCGAAAACCAAGGCGCGGTGGGTGTCGATCTGGGTGTGTCGGCACTGGCGACGCTCTCGACGGGAGAATCGATCCCCGGCCCCAAGGCCCACAAGGCTTTGCTGGCCCGCCTGCGCAAGGCGTCGCGCAGCCTGTCGCGCAAGGTCAAGGGATCGGCCAATCGTCGCAAGGCGAAAGCAAAGCTGGCGAAGCTGCATGCCCGCATCGCCGCCATCCGCTTGGACGCCCTGCATAAGCTCACGACTGACGTGACACGGCGTTTCCATACCATCGGCATTGAAGGTCTGAACGTGCGCGGCATGTTGAAGAACCGGCATCTGGCCCGTTCGATCGCCGACATGAGCTTTTTTGAGCTGAGGCGGCAACTGGAGTACAAGGCGGACATGCGCGGCGGTAAGGTCGTCGTGGCTGACCGTTTCTACGCCAGCAGCAAGACGTGTTCGGTATGCAGCCACAAGATGGACAGCTTGCCGCTGTCGGTGCGCGAATGGACATGTCTCGCATGCGGGACGATTCACGACCGCGATGTCAATGCGGCCGTGAACCTCTGTAACAACGCCGTGAGTTCCACGGTGTCAGCCTGTGGAGAGGAAGGCGCTGGCTCGGTTCGAAAGATCCGAGTGAAACCGGCCTCTGCGAAGCAGGAAGTCAGCTTTGTTCCTGTTTGAGCAGGAATGAGCAAGTCTGACGGAACGGCTAGGTTAGGTTGCCCGGTGCCTCTTGTGGTACGGCAAGCGACATGGCGAGCCGGCCGATATCCCAGATGAACCCGCTCAGTTCGCGGGCCACCGCAAATACCGCAGTGTTCGGGTTCTTACCGCGCGCGGCTAGTTTCCGATAGCGCCGGCGCAGTCGCACCTGGGCGTCCCAAGATCGGTCAACGATAGCCTTTGGTAACCTTCGTACCGGCGCTGGACCTCGGGGCTCACGCGTGCCGGGTAGCGGTAACTCCATGCGGCTTCGATCAGTAACTTTCTTGCATAGTTATTGCCGTTCTTGGCGATGCTGCCCTGACGCCGTTTTTCCCCCGATGAGTGCTCGGCGGGCGTGACGCCGAGCCAGGCCATCAGTTGGCGCGGATGCACGAAACGCGAGAGATCCCCCAACTCGGCGAAAATGCCGATCACCGTGGTGAACTGCACGCCGCGCATGGCCTGCAAGCCCAGTACGGCCGGGTAGAAGCGCCAGTTAACCACTGCTTCGCGCAAGGCGGTTTCGAGACGGCTGCATTGGGCGACTCGATCCTCGATGGCACGTCGATATTCGTCACAGGCAAGTTGTTGCCACACGGTATCGAACGCAAAGGCACTGATCCAGCGCCGGTGCGCCGGGCCCCAGTTGCGTATTTCGGCGAACGTGACCGCCGATTTCGGGATCGTGACCGATTCGGCGGGATGGGAGTTGCGCGGTGCCGATTGTAGGGTTTCGTATCAGTTCTGGTCGAGTCCTGGCTCCTGGATGGTGGGTTTTGGGGATGATTTTCTGAGCGACTCGCCGGTGAGCGTGATCCGGTGATGACGCTGCATGAGACGGTCGAGCATCGCATCGGCAATGGTCTCGTCGCCGATCCAACTGTGCCAATGCTCAATCGGTAACTGGCTGGTGACGATGACCGTGGAAAATCCACTCGAGCACCGCTGCCCGTATGCTCTCCCGGATGCAGTGGTGAAACGGATCCAGCATGATAGGACGCGCCTCACGCAGCTTGTAGCGGCGGAGATCGTCGACCACCAGGTAAGCGGGGGCACCGTGTTTGCGAGAGACGCCCAGGCGCCGCGCGATCGCGCGCAGCTTCAACCCCTGGGCCTTGAGCACGTGGATCGACATCCACTGTCCCTTCAACAGCATCTTCAGCCTTCGCGCGGAAAGGCAAACTGTACGGAAAAGTGGCTCACTTTACCTTCCGCACAACAGCATGGTACGAAACATATAAATGGAATCCAACCCAAAATACGTGCGGCAATCTGTAATATAAAAAGTCGACCCACAACATCCATGTCTCCCGCTACTCTCTAACAATTCCTCCAATCAGTTCCGCGCGCAAATAAAACACTTCAAAAATTGACTGGCATTCAATGTAACAAATACGCACTACGGAAGAAAAATTGCAATTGATGCGGTTGCAGACCACGAAATACTATTTTTTATCTGATATTCAACAACGCATCTACCTGAGGCATCAGGCTTTCCTTTAAAATAGAAGGACAATTTTCCATCTCTCAGCTCAAATCCCTTGTCCGCACAAAACCGTGCCTCATTTGAAACCGAAACAACCTTCCCTTCTAAAAATGGGCCGCCGATCGCAAAGCGCCCTATATCTGAATCGTGATAAATCAAATCTGAGAAAGGCTCAACGTGCTCAAAAGTATGAGCCATCGGAGCATCAGCCACATGGAGCTTGTACCCCTTCTTCCCACTCGAACTCCCTCGCATTGCTTCAACGGCGAACGAATATTCGCCTGAACCCTTTGGAATTCCGGAAATGTGCCCTTTCTCATCCAGGGTGACGCCTTCTGGGAGTCTTCCTTCCGTTATCTTAAACATCGCCGGAGCACCCGCCTCGTTCACCTTTAGATCCACCTCAAATCCCCCCCCTTTAGTCGCACCTTTCGGAAGTTCTGCGGGACCGATCTCCAACTGCGGGATAACTGTTATCACGAAGTAGACTAGTATCGACGCAACAGGATTAGGTAATAGCTGATCAGCCTCCATGCAAAATGCATATATTCCTGGAACATAAGGTTTTCCAACCAAGCTATTTCTGTTTATTCCGCACCCAATTGGGGGTGTACCGTCTACAGGAGACTGACTATGGAATACAAAATTATTAAATTCAATATTAATCGGCTCATTACAGATAATGGTCCGCAATTCTCTCTGAATGGAAAACCGAGCTAAATTTATATGACCCGGTAGCAAGGCTTGCCCATGAGTCGGGAGAGGGCCATCTTCCCTTATCACAGAAACATAGACAACCCCACTGTAGTTCTTGACCACCCCAGCCGAGTCCTTTGCAGTCACAACGTAAGACAATGGGCAAGCTCCGTGCGCGAGGCGGCTCCCAGAAATAATTATTTCATAATCCTTACCATTATCATTCCTTACAACCTCTACATGAGAAAGGAAATTATATGGACCGACTATATCCTTTGATTCAGCCGCCAAAGAGACATTAACAAGAGAATCATCTCCCAAATGAAAGAACCGCGATAGATCCTCGATTACCCTGTGCTCACCAGCATAGACATAAATATGAAACCCAGATATCTTCTTATCCACAGCATCAGATCTTTTGACCACAAACTCGTCCAGAAAAAAAATCCCGTCCGCGAACTCATCGGATCCACCTTTCTTTCTGAAAGACGCTACCGTCACAAATTCAAATTCGCCAGTCGCGATTGGCGTTCCGTCAATCTGGTAGTCCGGATGCAGAGTTAGACCCGGGGGAACCTCTCCGGCTAGGACCCGAACATTCTTGAACTCCAAGCTTCCATCTGGCGAAGGAATATCGATGCGTATGTTCTGCGTGGCCTCTATCTTTCGCTTATTAGTGAATGTATTTTTATCGACAACTTCCACCGTAACGAGGTTCGAACCTTCAATGTTTAGTGATCCATTTTTGGGAGATTTTAGTTTTGCAGTGCCATGTGCAAAAAATTTAAATCGGCCAGCCAAAACCGGCTTCCCACTAACTACCCTATCGCGGATGGACAGGCCCGGAGGGGGCATATAACGGACATCAGGGACACGACCGACAATTGATTTGTTGTCAACTTCCACGGACAAGGTTTCCGCAACATCCCCCGTTCCCCTATATGGAATCCCTACACTTACCCTAGTTGGCACATACGTTAATCCAACGACACCCTTTGGAAGAGGACGCGGCTCGAATGTAACGCCATCCGTAGTATGAATGCGCACATTTAATCTTGCCGCCACATTTTCAGCATCGACAACCCAGATTGGAACAAGCCAACTCCGTCCATAAGGCTGATCGTACTCAAAATCCCACTGGGTATTGATTTCTGCTATCCCGAAAATTGAGCAGCTAGCATCGTAATTGCCCAATCGTACCCAGTGAAATGGTGCCCCAGTCAAATCCGCTCGTAGTTGATATGGCGCCTTCCACCCTTCAAATTTCAAATCTCTTTCAAACCGCCCACCCAAACTCACGCTTATTTCGGTGCTCGCACTATCTGCTTTCAGGGATTTAACTTCAACATCGAAAATATACCATACCGAATTTTGTGTTGCGGATCTCGCGACTGCACTAAACGTATAGTTCCCCGGTTTTATATCAAAAAAACATGGGACCGCCCAAATGGTGGGGTAGTCGAATTTCTTGTCCAGTCGAGGATCCAAGGTCCATTCCTTTGACCATCCAGGAAGTTTTTTTATAGTCTCATTTCTCGTTTTTCCAGGCTGGGCAAACATAAGACCGAGCGGAAATCGCCCAGACAAATACTCCACGCTATCAAAATCCTTCATCTCGAAAATGAATTCGTAAGGCTCGTATCCCTCTTCGACGCCTCCGCTCTTAGGATATTGAATCGGTCCATCAATCAGCGCATCTTTCGTTGATTCACTATGAATACCTGAGAACACATCACCACCAAAATCGCCGGAAGTGACCTTGATAAATGGAAGGGCCTTTCTTACGAATCCGTCATTACTTCCCCAAACCAATAGTTCAAACCATCCGGCAGCGATAATTGCGTCATTCGGCGGACGATTACTTGACTTTGCAATAACGAAGAAGGTATGCATTGTTGTATCCTTCGTCGTGGGGACGCCGTGCAGTTCCCCCGTCCCCGATGACAGTGTCATTCCGTCTGGGATGACTATCCGATTCGCATATTTCTTTGGACCGGCCGCCGGCCTAGCACTTTCGAAGGCAGCATATCCCGGCGGCGGGGAAGATAGAACTTCAAACGAGTGTTGCCCACTATAAATCTCGGAAGGAGACACTCTCGCATAAAAACGATGTGGAAGTAAGCTCTCCGCCACGAGATACTCGAGACCTCCGACACCCTCAGGCAAATACTCCCGATGCTCCACCACCTCGTCGAAGCAAATATACCCAAGGTGTCGTACTGACATTTGAAACCACTGCGCGGCAAGTATCTCTAAGCCGGGTCCATCATTTCTTCGTCCTATACCAAAGACGCAGAACGAATAAACTTGCGTGGACCCTATTTCTCCAACTCCAAGTGGTCGCCCAGTAAGCACGCCGTTGGCATCCATGCTAATTCCATATGGAATTTGAACAATGCTATCGGATTTAATACTTGTAGGGCGCGGCGCTGTCGGCGAAGATCCGTGCAACGAAATCGAAAATCTGATATCTCTATAATCGGATAATTTATATCCACTCGAATTCTCTACCAATTTAACGGCCACTGGCTTACCATCGGCTGTCAAATATTTTAGGCTAGAACTAGCAGAAGGTAGATTTATGCCGTCACTCGGCTCCGTTTGCTGTATATCAAATAGCATCCAAACTCCTTATAAATACGACTCCTAATACAAAACACTATTCGTCACAACCATTTCTTAACCCCGTATGGATACGGGGAAATTCACGCTCTAGAATAACCTTAAGCACGAGCACTTCCGGTTTCCCCACCTGATTTAGGATCGAAGTCGCCGTGAGCATGGAGTTTAGCTGTGGATTCCTCCGCGTGATATTAAGAAAGCGTGGAGAAAAGTTAACAAGCGTGTCGATCAAAAGATCCCAAACTAACAAACGATGGATGCGCCCCACTTGGCTGTGATTAGATCTGACGGAGCTTATAAATTTTGGGATGAATCATAGTTCGGAAGTTCTCCGAAATTCAGGCGTCCGGCTAAGAATTTGTGATAAGTGGCATCAAAACCCCTGTGACCTGCGTCGGGATGATGTTGCCAATCAGGCATGATCGATATTTGCGGAAGCAAGCCAGGCTCGACGAACCGTGGACTGGGCTGCGGTGCGATGGGCGCGGTATGGCCCGCGCTCGTTGCTGTAAAACTGGCGCGAGCGCTCGATGAGCACCTTGGCCTCGGCGCGGCTGCGAAAACATTCACGATTCAGCAACTCGTCGCGCAGCTTGCCATTGAAGCTCTCGATGAAGCCGTTCTGCCACGGGCTGCCGGGGATAGTGAGTGCCGGACCGATCGCAGCATCGCGCAACCAGCGCATGACCTTGGCAGCCGTGAATTCGGCTGCCGTTGTCCGAGCGAATGGCGGCTGGCTTGCATACGGCCGCACGAGACACGACAGCGTCAGGATCACGTCCTGCGAGCGCGCTGGCTGGCGCGTACCGCGATCGCCAGGCATTTTCGGGGGTATTCGTCTATCACACACCGCTTCTTCGGCGCCCGGCCCAGCGACCAATTGCTCATGCACGAAGTCCTAGCCCGAGACTGAGTTGGGCTGCGTCGCGCCTGGCAGGCGGATGTCGTTGCCGCAACGGCGCCGGCGGGGGCGCCGTCGCGGGATGCCAAGTTTCAGGGCGCGCCACATTCGGCACACTCGCGACTCCCCATCACCAGCCAGGCCGGCATCCGGCGATATCCAAAGCGCAGCACCTCCGACGATACCCCGCAAGGATCCGGTCGCCCAAGCACCGCCGTCTCCGGCTGCTTGAGCACGTAGGTCGCCACCCGACGGCTGTGCCCCAGGTAACGACATGCCTTGCGTTGCGAGAGACCCCGCCGGGTCAGGACTTCCAGCGCCTCGCGCCGGACACCGTCGGTGTGCTCATTTTTCGGTTCGACGACGAATTCCGGGGAATGCCAACCCAGATCGTAGAAAGTCGCCACCGGCTGCACCTTGCAGCTACGCAGCAACTCCCCACAGGCCTGCGCCAGCCGGGGCGGTGACACGCTGGTAGCGTCCCAGCCATTCGAGCCGTGGATCCCCGCATTGATCTCGCACCACGCGCGCCTGCGAGGGACATGTAGCACCACTCGTTACTCGAACAACGGAAGATCGTGCACGCACCGCACCACCCTCTCATGGACTTGCCGGCACTGCAATCCGCATTCCTCGCAGCATATGACCTTGCTGACCGGCTTCAGGTACAGCGCCAACGTACGTGCTTCCGCTTCGGGCCATACCATCCGATCGAGCTTGTAGCCACCCCAGCACCCCACCGCCAGTTCCAGCTGGCGACAGGATTCGACTCTGGCGCTAGGCCTAACTCAACACCTCGCCGCCCACACAATCGAGCGATGAACTCGACACCGACAGCCAAAATCCTCCAGCACTTGCCTTCGGTTATCCACACTAGCCAACTCCGTACACCGCCCGCGATAGATAACTGACGGGTGAGAGTTCGTTCCCACGCGCGACACAGGCTGGCATACTTGACGTGGTCGCCTTAGAATCTACATAGTCACAGCCCCGCCTTCCACGCAAGACAACCACTGCCATACTGAATACCGAATTGGCCCATAGCCACCATTATCAATGCCTCTTTCCAGCAACAACGTGACTGCGGTGCTTGTTGCGCACAAAACCGCTATGAGGCACATCGCGCGATGGTTGATCAAAAAATACCCGCGCGCCCAATGTCCAGTCGTTATGGAAGGCATCTGGATTTTCAGTACGGGCCTTTTTTGTGGCCGCGTTGATCTCTTCCGAATTTCTTGCGCTCATCAATGCCTCCCTAATCTCTTGATTGAGGAGTAGCCTCACTTCTGTGGACCTCATTTGTAAATTCACTCTCAAATAACGAACGGATTTACATGGTGACAATACGATCAGATGGATAAAATAGGAAATTTCTTGTTATGGAAGCGCGGATCAACGAGGTCTTCGTATTGCGCTACCCACGGCTTTAGTCTTTGCTTTCACAATGAGCGAGAAATGAGCCAGATTCACGGCGTTTTTTGCCAATTTCTCGCTATTTCTGGCGCGCTTTACACGCTCATGACAGATTGCCCCCTACAGCGCCAACAACGGCTTCTTAGCAAGCGCCAGATTCGCAAGACCAAACAGGTTGAAATATGCACCGTGCTCTTGGACAGACTCTTGCAGCGAACTTTGCGATGCCCTAGGAGATTGAGGACGTGGAATGGACGCTCGATCAGTGCCCGAATCCAGGCCTAGCAGGCTGCTGAAGTACTCCCTCGCACGGGGGGTCGGCTTTCCTGTGCAAGTGAGCACGGCTTGATTTCGCAATCCGGAACCTAGGCGCCGCTGGATCGAGTTTTTCGGCTGTTGAGCGACCATTTCCTGCATTCTTTTCCCGCTACTGCAACTGCGGACGGATTTGTCCCCAGCGAACGCATGCGCACGAGGTTGTAGGCGGCCATGCACAGCACGAACATCTGGTGAGCACCTCAAGAGAGCACCTCGATGGCGTTGGTATTCCCCGCTCCGAAGCTAACGATCTACAGATCGACCTTCGATGCGCTCGGGCAGACAACAGCCAAGCCGCCCCGTTCATCCATGAACGTTTGGTAGTGCAGCAGTGGCTCCCCGGAATCAGTAAGAAGGCCTAACAAGATCACTGCCATGCGGTTCACCGCGACGGGCAATCTCGGTGGCGATGCCAGCGGCGTGACGCGGCTCCCGATTTTTGTCGTGGTCGTAGCCGCGATCACCCTAGACGATGCAGGGCATGGACATAGGACGGCCGCGCTTGCCGCGGATAGGTGGAATCGCCTCGACCAGCGGCAGCAGCTGGGTAACGTCGTTGCGATTGGCGCCGCTCAGCATCAGCGCCAGCGGTATACCTTGGACCTCCGTCAGGAGGTGATGCTTTGAACCGGGTCGCGCGCGATCGGTGGGGTTGGGTCCTGTTTTTGACCCGACCCCACCACGCGAATGCAAGAGGAATCAACGATGACACGTCACCAATCGACGCGGTCGGCCGCACGCAGCTTGGCCAACTGCACCTCGTGCAGGCAATCCCACACATCGGCCTTCTGCCAGGGGCGCAGTCGTCGCAAGCAACTCATCCCCGAGCCGCAGCCCATTTTCCTTGGGCAGCATCTCCCAAGGAATGCTGGTGAGCACGGGCCTGATCGTCTAGCAGCTTGCGCCCGGGAAGCGGGTGCGCCGAGCTTTCGGTGGCGGCACTAGTGGTTCGATGAGTGCCCACAGTTCGTCGTCGAGTATTAGTTTGGCCATGTCCTTTGCGCTGACGAAACAACGCAAAGGCTAACAAAGATCACTTGAAGTTAGCAGCCCTGTAGATTCATTTTGTTAGGGCTTCTAAGCTGAATACTCGGCAAAATCCTTCATCTTCTGCATACCGAACTGATGGTACTGAGGCGTGCTCTGGCAGCGATAGTGGCCGCCGTAGCAGATGAAATTCCCGCTCGCGGTAGGAAGTTCACTGTTGGCGAATGCCAGAATGGGAAAGCATGCTAAGTTCCTGCAACTTCAGCACGAAAGCACTTTGACATAAGGCGCTTACATAAGGCGCATGCAATAACTGCAAACAGGCCACCTGCCACGACGTCCAGTGGGAAATGTAATCCAGCCGCACAACGCGCCAAGGCCACCCACACTGTGATCGTCAGCAGTATGAATTTTCCCATGTCGTTCTCGCGATCCCACAGCACATAGCAGACAGATGCCATGAGTGCCGCATGGCCACTAGGGAAACCGTAAGGGTCCTCAGCCCCAAGTCGAGTGACGAGGCTAGGGAAAAACACGCCCGGCCGCGGCGCGTCAACAAGAATCTTGACCACGCCCACTGAGGCTATCGCCATTGCTATCAGCATGAAGCAATATCCCACCTGACGCCAGTAGTCCCACCAACTTCGATCCTGAATCCCGGTGCGCAAATACATCAACGTACCGCAAGCCAACGCGTGCAATGGAAATATTCGAGGGTTAAATAACCAGAATGTCCATTTTAGCATCGAAATTGGTACGAGCTGCCCCTTCTTCATAATCCACTGCAGAAACACTTGGTTAAATGGAACAGCAATTTCATTGATCAGCATAACCTTCACAATCCACAACCTACTTTGACGTATTTTGATACAGCACTCAAACTTAAATACGTCGACTTTAAGATACATACCAAAGAGAGCCCGACGAAGGCAACCCCCCACCGATCGTACCGTCGATGCCTAAATTCTACTCCCTGGTCTTCAATCTAATTTTACAATGATGTTTCTGCTACACGATGGATACGCACGACATATCGGTTGGCACGATCCGCACCAATAAAATACTGAATTTACATTTCGTATCTCAATATATCAATGCGCACCCACCTCATATTTAACCCAATCAATTACTAAAAACTATAGGCCAAGGAAGCCCATAACCATCCTTTGGGCTGCGTATCAATGCCAGGAACGTTCCCGCCAACTCGCATCGCCAAGCTTAATGATGCCGTAATCATTCGATATGTAGCATCCACCCCAACACCAACTCCTTGCACATTCACATTATTCGGCTGTCCATTCATCGGCGCGCTACGCAGAATACCTGTCGCTACATCGTAGAAGGCGTACAAATTGACCATTGACACTGCTACAGGCACCCGCAATCCCGCAGCTCCCCTGAAAATCAACCCTGTATCAACAGAAAGAAAATCAGAACTGAATGCACGTACTGCGGCAGGCCCGCCAATCACCAGACGAGATGAGCCATCTAGGTTATTGAAGCTATACTGCCCAAACACATCGCCTTGAACATAAGCAGAGGCCGACAATGACTGAACTCTCGATATTGATAATTCAATCTTGCTATATTTTCCTGCTGTTTGACTACCATGTGCATCCTGCTCAGCAAACAGCGGGTTATTGAAGCGTAGATCGCCGTGCGTAAAGCTCGCCGACAACCGACTCGCACTCGGCTGCCCGAACAGGGTATCGCGTATATTTCCATACAGTGACAGCACAACTGCATCTGAACTTCTGCGATTATCGAAGCCAACTTGGTTGTCTCTATAAAGGCTGTGGCTATACGAAATTTTTGCAAATAGGTTTCGGCTCTGCTGGCGTACTAATGGATAGCTTACATACGTCGACAGGACATCTGCGGTGCCATCAAACATGCCAGCGTATATTCCACCCAAGTGATACAACATATGGTTGTAACTCACGCCGCCTCGCATCCCGCCGCGCCCAACGGGGAGATCGTAGGCCACTCCACCAAACGTCGAGTCTCCGTTATCCGATCGGAATGGCATACCGGAGACATTCAGGTACAGAGCGTCCCCCAGCCCGAATGGACTGCTTATGCCGACCGCGCCGTTGATCCGCGAGCGCCCCGTCGAACGCCCTCCGAAATTATCGATGGATATCGCGCCAGCAATCAACGGCGCAGGCTCCACCTCCATCTCAACATCCACTGTTCCCTTAGTGCCCCCCCGCGATAAGCGCGGTCGTGCGCTCGCAACCCCTGGGATATCTGACATCAACAGACTGGCGCGCTCGAGATAATCTGTGTTATCGGGATTCTTCCGAAAAGCCTCCAATGGTCCTTCCAGAAGTTCGCCTCTAACTCGACTGTGATTGCTTAATCCTACCCTTCCCGCTTTACCCTCCACGATCAGAAACTTCACTTCACCCTCTGTGAGGCCTTGCGGATCCACCACAATCGATGTGAAGCCATATCCTCGTGCGCTGTAAGCGCGACTAATCGCTTCGGCGATTCGCTCTAGATCCGACTGCGACACTTCCGCTTTCACATACGAGGCGACCAATGGATCCAAATCGGCATCGGTCAGCTTGTGATTCCCCAAGAACTTGATCTGCTTAACAAGATAGCGCTTCTTTTCCCTACTAACATCTTCTCGATCAGGTTGATCAATCACATTTCCTCGCCCGACTGATTGATGTTGCTGCATTAGGCTACCCGCGTTTGGCACGGTTGGTGGTGGCAATGATTGCCCAGCACAATCGATAGCCGAGGTTAGGGAAGCTACTCCCAGCGCAATTGAGCACGACTTCAGAGTTATTTTCATGCAGGAACCCAGCGATACCCTACTCCCCGGAACGAGATGGCAAGCGTAGCGCCCCCGGGGAACAGAAGGGATTGATGATCGAATGACAACCCGTCACACATCCACCAGCACTAGCACGCAACGTCTCGCGTGCGACAACAACGCGCAGGGGAGAAAGGGCGGACGTGCTATGCGCAAGAACCGTGATCTAGCATCAGGGATACAACCGCAGCAGACCCTTCAGCACAAGAAAACGAGGGAAAAATCCTGCTCGATCAAACCGGGCAGGCCAAAGGCCAAAGGCCAAAGGCCAAAGGCCAAAGGCCAAAGGCCAAAGGCCAAAGGCCAAAGGCCAAAGGCCAAAGGGTATGTCCCTTACACCCGAAGGGCGACAGGAAATTTCTCGTTTTCGCTTGCGCGAGTGCCCCGCTCCGCCTAGGGCACTCGAATCCCCATATATATCTTGATAATATATATAAATATATTCTACTATTTTGTTTTTTATTTTAACAAAAACAAAATAGTCATATTTTTGAGCATGGGTTATTGTCCGACTATCGTCAACAGAGGTGCCGCCCATCCGGCGCAACCAGGCAGCACAGCGAGCTCCGGCTGCTGTAACCCGTTGAATCGCTCTCGATAACCGGTTTCGCGACCAAGGCCCCTTTGGGTTGGGTGACACTAACTAAGTGGACAGGGACGAGCTGAGATGGCGTCACCACTGCGGAGTGCGACGGCCTCAAAAGTGCTGGAGCGCTGGGCAAAAGGACGATGCAATTGCGCCGCCTTGTAAGCCAGGCGAAGCTCTCCATCATTTGAACACCTTCAAGGCCTTTGTGGACCTGCCTCGCAGAGGCTCTCGAGATAGAACCGATCCACAAGGTCTTGCAGATTTCCACCCGGAGCTTCGGCACCCCGCTGCACAGCCGCCTCGCGGTGTATTTACGCGCTAGATGCGTTGCGTGGCTTCGGGCTGAGGTCAGCTAGCCTGACAGGCCAATATGCAGGCTGAGGGCCACCGACCTTTAGAAGCAGATGACCCGTGCGGGAGGTAGCCGTGTCGGCTCGCCACGGACTTCGGTCAAGTACCCCTGAAAGACGCCTGAGTTCGTTGCACGCCTACGAGGCTTCATGGCGGCATGTGTGCGCAGGCTTTGGTAAGCAATTTATAGGCGTCCAACCTGTGTCTCATCCGGCCGCACTTGTGCTCCCCTAACCTGCCTGCAGGCAATTGCGATAGTGGTCAATCGTTTGGCGCCCCAAGCACGTGAGCGAGAAGTTGTTCTGAACCCAATTAGGTCCCCGCTTCCCCATATCTGCAGCGCGCATCGGATCGGCAACCAAATAGCACATAGCGTCGGCGAGTGAGATTGAGTCCTTTGGCGGCACCAGCAATCCATGAAAATCTTCTATAAATGTCTCTGGTATACCATCAAGCTCAGAGGCAATTACCGGCTTTCCGCAACTGAGCGCCTCCAATATCACCAATCCTAGTGCTTCACTCCCGACCGCAGGATGTACAAGAGCATCTATTGCCTGCATGAAGCGGGGGATATCCCCCGCAAAGGAGAGGAACAAGAATCTTTCAGCAACGTCAGTTGATTTAAGTTCCAAGCGCATGCGTGGAACGAGATCCCCATCTCCTACACATACAAAGAACGCATGCGGATACTTGCGTAACACCAACCTCGCCGCATTAATGAAATAGCGCTGCCCCTTTCCATCCGGCCGCTGCGCTCCTCCGATAAGACCGAAAACGAACGCATCGACTGGTATCCCAACTTCGTGACGAATTTCATTCCGCCAAGTTGACCGGGGTGCAAAACTCTCCGTGTCGATCCCGCAGTATATTCTTTCAACTTTCATCTCGCGGCAAGTATCTGACCGAAGTATCGAGTCCTTGACGGCATCGGAAACCGCTATAACACTAGCATGTGCAGACAGGAGTTTTTGGGTTCTCGGCTTGAGCGACGTCATAAGATGGCGGGTTACGACTAGCCTCGCGGATCTTCCAGACAGCCACCATACTAATGCACCAAGCCAATAATCGCGCCCATGATGAACGTGAATGATGTCATATGCCACCTCGCGGGCCATTCGTGCGACGTCCCAAAAGAACCGTGACCGCCCACCGCGTAGAAGAACAACCTTCTCACCCAAGATGTGACGGGCAGTTTTTGAGCATCTGCTTCCGGCAGGAATAGCTAGTGTTACGTCGCATTTTTGTTTCAATAAAGACTGGCATAGGGATATTGTGTGTGAGTCCACCCCCCCTCCCTTCATCATCGAATTTATTATTAGTACACGCAGCCTTTTTACGTCCCTCATAATACTACTCTCCATCCAACAAAAATAAACCGCCTAAATCCCCTTTCGATCTTCATGGCATGTCAATATCTTCTGCAAAAAACCGAATATATTCGTCGTTCTGGCAATAGATATTCGCCGAAGCATGAACATGTCATCCCCCGGAGAAGCTCTTCCGCTTTTTGTTGTTACCGCGCTGCGATAACCGGCTTCCTGGACAAGCTCCGTTACCGCGGAATTGAATTCCCCGTACGGATAGGCGAAATGATGCACGGGTGCATTCAGACCAATTTCCAAAGTTCTTTTGCAGGTTGAAATTTGCCGGCGTGCGTCAGCCACGGAGAGGGAGACCAGATCTTCGTGCATCAGCGTATGCCCACCTACTTCCATCTTGGCAGCCCTCCAGTTCCGCAATTGGTCCCAAGACATAAGTCGCTTTCGTCGGATTCCCTTTTTACGGTCCCATTCGTTTGTGCGTCCGATCAACCCGCTCACCGCGTAACACGTAGCGGTAAAGCCATACTTTTTCAAGATCGGCAACGCATTTTCATAGTTGTCGAGGTAACCGTCATCAAACGTTATGCCAACGACTTTCGCGGACACCACACCTCTCAGATGCGGTTCGAGATCTGACATGGACATGCCGCGATAACCTAATTTATGGAGCATCCACATTTGTCTTGCGAAAGCCCCGGGCGACACAGACAATCCACGCATCGGCCTGCCACGCGGAGCCGGTACGTCGATTTGGTGATACATTAAAATAGGAATCTTGTAAGTCATTTTTTCTTAAATTAAGAAGCTGCTTCCAATATGCAGCGACAACTAAATGATCAAAACCGTCAAGATTCTCTATTAACAGCCGTATTGTCGGAAAGAGTTCGAGATACGTTCGCTGTTACCACTCGGCACGCGAGCGTCTACATACGTCGTCCTCCGAGATTGCTAGCAGCGCCAAACCGTTAGGGCCAGCCCACTTAATTCGAGCGGGTGAAATGAACAGCGACGCTCCATATCGCCGGCGGCGCCGCCGCATATAACGCGGCGCGCAAGCCGAGGCGGCAGCATGGTCCCAAGCACTCGGCAGACACTGAACGCTCACCTACCGAAATACTTCAAATTTGCATGCAACTGGATCCTTTCCCGAGCACTCATAATAAATAGTCCCAAGAGGTCCATCCATTTGACGCCATCTATTCCAGTCACTTATTGCTACCATTAGCTCCGCACCATCACGCGGTCGATATTCCAAATGGAGAGTCCCTTTGGCTAGTTCGTACGAACATTTTGTAAGTACCCCGAAGCTTTTATCACGCTCCAGGATAGGGTATACAGTCGCCGAGCCAAATCGACGCACAATGCCGCCGAATCCTATCGGAGCAACACCCAGCCACTCTCCAGCACCCTTTGCGCGGGCTCGATATACGGCATCGGTTTTATAGATGTCGATTATCGCCGGGCAACTCTCGTTGGCTAATGCGTTTGAATAAACAGATACACATAAGAAGAAAGCACACCACGCCTCGCGATGTGACATACGAACCCCACGCAATAACTGGAATATTGTTTATATTTGGCTAGAAACCTGAGGAGCGCTTCTGAAATTTTCAAGAAATTTTTTGAAATCCTCCAAAAAATTGGGTTGAGATACCTTCAGGGTGCCGCCTGATTTCCTGAAGAACGGACAGAGAGGGTCACAAGAGCAGCCCCCTCCTCAACGCTCGATTACGTCCGGCTCTTTCGCTTCATGTGCTTCGAACCAGAGTGCTTCGGTTTCGAGTGCGCTTTCTTTGCCACGACTTTCAAGAATCCATATTCGTTAGCGTCACGCGCTGACGTAGCTTGAGCGACAGGCACGAAAAGGGCCATAGATATGCTACTCGCGAATATTGCAAGGAGAAATTTCCGCATACGTTTAAACATCCATTGTGATTTTGTTAACAAACCAAATAGGGAATTTAAATCCCTACTCCCGAAGGAATTATCTTGCCCCAAGGAAGATGATTATGATCATCAAGCCAAGGCGCCACGCAGGAAGCAGGATTATTCTTGTTTCTACTGCGTGATGGTGTTGATCTGCGTGCCAATTACATAGCAAGCTTGCTCGCACCATTTAGTTAGTGGTTTCCCCATCGTACGTCCGGGGCAGACTATCGGCGTATCGGTACTGGAGCGAGCGTTCTACTCCGGCACAGATGGAACTCGCTCCCTGCCGCCTCTTCACCGAACTGGACTCGAAGACTCAACCCTTTATTGGTTTGCGCCTAGCAAGACGTGCAGTGCGAGCGCTGAATTGCGCAGAGTCGCCACCTATCTGTGCAGGAACCAGTTGCTAAGAAGGGGGCCAGATATCTTGAAAGAGGCTAGGCAGCGACTAACAACGAGCCGCACAGCTCGCGGCCTCAACAGAGGCCTGACCCCGCCCATTGCATGCTGTGCCCGAGATTTTGAAGGATTCTTTACCACTGGTAGCCAGCACCAAGCGACGCTCCAACATCACCGTAACTACCGACCGATGCATTTGTTTTCACGAGCCAATGGCCACCTTCGGTGATCATCGAAGCGCCGACCGCAAAGGCCGTGGCACCACGATAGGTACTACCAGCCGCAGCCACCATTCCCTTGCCTGGCGTGTACGCTTGCGGGAGTCCGGCCATCGCCATGGCAGCGGCAGTGCCTGCATTCGCCTTGCGCTCAACATGAGATATCTCCTGCTCCACCTTCCGCACCCGCGAATCAGCATATGTGTTTGCCGCAGCAACGGCATCCGCAGCTCGGACATCGGCATATGCGTTAGCTGCAGCGATAGCATCCGCAGCGCGGTGGTTCATCTGCTGGACGTTTACAGCATCGGTTGCCGCGGTACCACCTGCAACGTTTGCTATTTGACGCTCAGCACCTGCCGCTCCGACGGACACTGTGTTATCCCGCTCCGCTAATGATCCAGCACCTAAGGCAGTAGCATTCTTGCCTGTCGCTTTCGCCCCACGGCCTAGGGCAATCGCACCGGCAGCCGACGCACGAGCCCCACCACCGATTGCAACCGACTCCACTCCATCGGCCACACTATTCGCGCCATTGACGTGTACCCCGCCCAGGGCATTGAATTGCTTCTGAATCTGGCCGTACTGAGCATCGCGCGACATGGATTCGATTTGGGCCCCTCTCGCAACGACCTGGAGACCGACCTTAATGCGATCTTGCTCAGCCTGTTGCTGTGCTACGTATATTGCCAAGCGCTGCGGATCACTAACCCGCTCCAAAGTTTCTGCTTGCTTGGCCTGCTCCCACTGACCACCCAATTCCCTTACCTGCGTCTCAGCCATGCGCTGCTCATTCTCTGCACGTTTGGAACGCTCCCACTGACCGTCCAACTCTCTTGCCTGAGTCTCAGCCTTGCCTTCTGCTTGCTTGGCCAGCTCCCACTGACCACCCAATTCCCTTACCTGAGTCTCAGCTCTGCGCTGCTCATTCTCTGCACGCTTAGCACGCTCCCACTGGCCGTCCAACTCTCTTGCCTGAGTCTCAGCCTTGCGTTGTGCCTGCTTGGCAAGCTCCCGCACCTTTGCTTGATTGGCAAGCTCCCGCACCTCTGCTTGATTGGCAAGCTCCCACTGAGCGCCCAATTCTCTTGTCTGAGTCTTAGACCTCTTCTCCGCATTCACCAACGCTGAGATATCCGCCTGATATTGTGCAATGGACCTGTCACGTGCCGTTATCATCGCCTGCATCGCCGCCAATGCGCGATCTTTTGCCTCCCCTGCTGGAGCGCTCTCATACCGCCGCGTCGCCTCAGCAATGTCCGCCTTATTCGAATCCGCAAGCGCCATCAGTTTCGCGTTAAATTCCTTGCGACTCACAGTTGATGGCAGAGGAAAAACCTCGCTAACTTCTGGGTGGTTATTGGTAGAGTGCACCAGTGGCAGTACGTCTGGCTCCGCGTTGAACCGTCCCTGACTTGACATGCGCTCTTGCCATTCAGCCCGCGCCACCCCCATCTGTTCCGCCGCATCGGCCGCCCAGCACGGGGCCGCCACAACGACACCAGCGATTGACATCACCAGTACCTTAGAGAGATTATTAATTTTCACAAAACACCTATATCTACAAATTGACCGCCGAAATATTGACGATCTCCGCCTAAGCGCGCGACAAGGAATTTCTTGGATTCGGCGAACTCTTGGACTGCGTTCGATGCTTAGTAACGTTGGAAAGCAGCCCGGATCGTCATAAACGGGGGCGGCATGGGCCACATTTACGGCCGGGGAGCGGCCGTAGTTAGCCTTTAGCGCCGGAGTGCACTTGATGTTGGATCATCCAAAGCATGCTCAGGCAAACAGGAAGCGCAGTTGCCGCATGTTCGTCATCAACCCTCGATAGGGCATCTTTCTGAACTGACGTTTTTGTCACCCGAAGCGGCTGTTCCAGCTTGGCGCGAATTTGCGCCTTGATCCGTTCGGGTTCGTCGGTCAGCCTTCCTAGCGGGCCATTCTTGTCCACCGCTCGGCACTTTTCCCGATCGCATCGCAACGTGCCACCTCGCATCGAGGCTTGCGTCTCGTCGCGCGTCTCGACAACACGCCGAACACCGAGGCCCTGCTGAGTATCGAGGAGTCGTAAGGAATCGAGGAGAAGATCTGCGGCAGCCGCCTGACGAGCCTCGGTCCTACCGGCAAGAGCATGCGGACCACTGCTTGAACAACTCCGCGCGTAGCTGGCGGCGACGCTGGAGACACTCTTCACGAAATTCGATACGAGTCGGGCGATCCTCTACGCATCATACAGATGGCAGGCGAACGTCCACGCTCAATAGCGTCGATCCCGAAGCCAACCTACGCTACGCACTGGAACGCATCGCTGACCACCGATGAACTCACGCCATGTGCGGTTTCTGATCAGCCTGCCCCTCACACATAACCTCTCGGGCGAACGTCAAAACGGCGCGGGCACACCGCTTACGCCGTTTCCGAAGATCGCGAAAGCGCAGGATGCTGACGCGGACCCGCAATCGGCCCAGTCCTGCAAATCCTCGGTCGGCGGTGTGCCGTAGAGCGCTTCTTCCATTGCCACGTCGCTCAGGCCAAACATAGGTGCACTGCATCGCTACGATTGGAAGCGGCCGACGGCCCGTTGCTTTGACCGGCGCGTGCGGCAGAGTCAGTTCCAGAGAATCGTGCCAAGGGTCCGCGCGCTTCATTTCGTTGAGAAACACGCGCCCACGCGTGCGCCGATCGCTCAGGTCCAGGCGCGATCTGCTTCATCGACTCACGTGGCTCGTGGAATTTAGGGGCATAACACGCCACCATGAAATCTAATGCCACCGTGCCCCACCGCACTGCCGTCTCACCGAAATCGCTAACTGCAGCCACAATCGGCCCGCGTAGGTTCCGCCTATTCAAGTGCCCTTCGTGAAAAGGGCGTGTCTGCCAGGACTTCATAGCCGCCGGCAAACACGGCGGCGCCTCGCTAGCTCGAGGCTGTCGTCAACACGAAGGCTTTCTCCCCACCAGCGGACGATGTATGCACCACAATAAAGACATCTGCACCAACTTTGTATGCCGACATGAGATATTCAGTGCTATCGTCCGCGACGACGGTTACCTTCTCGCCCGCCAGAGCACCGTTCAAATTCCGAGTATCAATCGATATCGACTTTGCACCGGTTGACGTCGTTTGCCAAAGACCAAGTGCATCTACGCTAAATATGACACTCGGGTCGACCAACAAGTCGCTAGTAGCCTGGGAAATGTCGCATCCTGTCACAGACTTCAGCCCTCTTAACTGACCATTGCTGCCGCCAAGTGCAGTTTTTAGCTCGTCCGCACTTCCGATCTGAACTGCCCGCACAGTCCCCCCAACCTCGAGGAATCCGATTCCTTGAAAATATCCTCCGGAACACAGTGCGAGCCCACTACCGCCACCCAAAACTACATTATCCTGCGCAAGAGTGCTCTTGTCCCCCAATCGTGACGTATCAACCGCAATATGACCCAGCTTTCCATCAATCTCCGCGGGTAGGCGCTGATCCCAATTGACCGAGAACCATCCGCTTCCACTCTCATCGGTATAAACTATCCCGGCGTCCTCGTCCAAGACCCCAATTTTGTAATCAAGTGAAGTTTGGCCGGGCCATCGAAAGCCATTTCCGACCCAATACCAATCAAATATACCCTCGAGTTTTTCGGAAGATACCGGAGGCAGATTCACACCGTTATTCGGCTTTGGCGCACCGGGCCGAGCATTGCCAACCGTTGATGGCTGCGTTGGGAGGGTGACAGGGGTCGACGGAGTCGACGGCCCTTTTACAACAGCATCGATAGGTAAAACCGAGGTTTGCCGTGATTGCGAATCTTCACCACCACCACCACAAGCAGTTAAAAACCCAGCAACTAGCAATCCACCGAGCACACGATACGGAAACATGACCCCTCCCATTCAAGCGAGATTGAATCCAACAATTAGAGAATTTAGTCCTTACACTTCTTGTTATATTATGCATTGGAATGCAATGCATAATATTTCAATATTTACTCTCTATTTCTCACAAGACGAGAGCATGCCCACAGCAAGCGGGGGAGCCTCAAATCTGAAGTGCAACACCTTGCCATACCGTAAGGTGTGGTGAATGACAAGCACGAAGTACCAGCAACTACAACCCGAAGAATGCATGCGCGTCGAGATCTGGAAGGCAGAAGATGTCAGCCTGCGAGTCATGGCTCGCAGGCTCGGCCGCGCGCCTTCAACATTGGTGCGTGAGCTTCGCTGCAATGCCTCCGCCCGTGACGGTTATGACGCGATGAGTGCACAAGCACGCCGTACGCTACGCCTCAAGGGCAACTGCCCTGCTGCCAAGCTTGCTCCTGATGGCGTACCGAGGGGCGTGGGGCGCCAATCCCTCGACCAGAAGTGGTCACCCCAGGAGATCTCCGCTACGCTCAAGCGCACCTTTCCTGACGAGCCCGACCGCAACGTGTCCCACGAGACTATCTACAACGCTATCTATACTTATCCGCGAGGTGAACTGCGCCGCCAGCTCATCGCCTGCCTGCGACAGTCCCGGGCCAAACGCCTGCCGCGCTCACGCATGACTGGCGCGGCCAGATTCCCGATATGATCAGGGTTCACGTGCGCCCGCCCGAGGTCAACTACCGGCTCATACCCGGACACTGGGAAGGCCACCTCATCAAGAGAGCGGACAACCAATCGGCCGTAGGCGTGCTGGTCGAGCGTATGAGCCGCGCCGTGCTGCTGGTGAAGATGCCAGACGCCACCGCTGCGTCGGCTCTGGCGAGCTTCACCACGAAGCTGTAATCCCTGGTGGGGCCGCTGCGCCAGACCCTGACCTACGACCAGGGCCGAGAGATGGCTCGGTACGCCGAACTGAGCGCCGCCACTTGCGTGCACGTTTGCTTCTGCGACCTGCATAGCCCTTGGCAGCGCGGCACCTGCGAGAACACTAATGGTCTGCTGCGCCGATCTGTCCGTCTACTCGTAGGAGCAGCTTGACGCCATCGCCGACAGTCTCAACGACCGCCGGGCAAAGCCCTCAACTGGCACTCCCCGCTACAAGTCCTCGCTCAGGTTCAGAGCCAATCCCATCGACCAGCTTCCTATTCAATAACCTGCGGGGTATTGCATTTCGCACTTGAAACCGCAGCGTAGATGTCGGAAGGCCGGAGCCAGCCTTCGGGCTCGCTTCCGCGACGATGATCTGGTCCGCATCAGTATTGATGACCAGATTCGCGTTGTCGGTGACTATGATCGCTTGCCGCTTCGATCAAGCTTGCATGAATAGAGGCACCAGCTCGTCGTTGACGGACTTAGGGTTCACGTTTTCCTCTTGCTGGTCGATGATTAGAGGACGGCCATCCGCTTCGTCGAGGGCAGGATACAACAGGGGAAGTACGATCCCGCGCGCACCGGGTGACAGCTTGCGAATATCAGCTCCGTCGCTCAGGATTTTGTAGCGCACGGATATATGGTGCGTGCTGAATAGCCGTACGCTTCCTGCTGGTCCTTGATCTGCCGCTCGCGCCGCCCTTCAGGTCCAGCCTCGTGCTCATCGCCATTTCCCCTATTGTGACGTGAGCAGGCTTTCACTGGATCATCACATGCCCCGCTGCATCGAGCGCGCTCACAGTGCCGGCCCTTGCTTGTGTTTCGCCGTGATCGATGCCCGTGCGCGCCTTGCTCCTGCCGACTGATACAGCCCACCTCCGGCAAGGGGCCAGTGCAATCTCGCATGTCCACAAGAACTTTCCGGAATAATTGGCTCGTGAAGTATGGACCACACTGGGGGAGTTGAAACTGGTCACAAGGGTACTTTTTCTTTTACTATCCAGCATTCTTCCAAACTTTCAAAGCTGCTTAGAGAACTTTGCTGAGGCCGCCTCGAGAGCGGCTTTGATAGGGGAGAAAAGTTCGAAACTAATTTCATGAGGATAAAAATGCAAGAACTTAGCGCAAACGAAGTTAGGCAAGTGTCCGGCGGAAATATTTTTGATGATGCATTGAGTTTGGTTAATAAAGTTTGGAAGCAAACTCCTGTTGGTTGGGCTGCAAACAAGGTTGCCGATTATCTTGAAAAACAATCTGAAGACGATGCGCGTTGGAAAAAACACGTGGAGGACGTGCTGAAAAACAACCCAAATGCTTGGGTTAGCCCCGATGGCAAGACTCTACATGAGCCGTGCTAATTAAATATATATAAATATTGCGATCCATGATTTTGATTCGCATTTTACATGGTTGATTTTTTGAGAAATTATCGTGCAGCATAGTTTTAAGTAGTGCGCTGCTAAATTTTTCCTCAATGTGACTTAAATTCGTGGCTTGGCGGGGTATTTCGCCGTATCGATAACGCCAAAAGTCACTATTTTGGCGCTCGCTTTAGATCGACGAAGTTCCCGCTCATAAGGCGTAAGAAATTGTCTATCTCACACAGACACAACCGACACTCAGTGTGAAAATTCCTGCCCCAAATTTTCTCCCGCCGACAAGGGCTCGGCAATCAAAATGCCATCACTTCCCCTGTTTCGCGAGGCGGCACAAGATGCTCAGCGGCCTGGAGTGCTGGGCGAGATCGTGCTTGTTCGCCCCGTGTCGTTCGCTCTGCTAACAATTGCTGCTACTGCGATGGCAGTCATCGTGATCATGTTTTTCATTTTCGGTAGCTATACGCGTAGAACAACGGTCGAAGGAGTTGTAACGCCGGACACTGGGCTGGTGAAGCTCTACGCGAAGCAGTCTGGCATCGTACTGGAGAAGCGCGTCACCGAGGGCCAACACGTGACTCGCGGACAAGTGCTCTATACCATCTCGACTGACCTGCAGAGCGCGGCTACGGGGAACACACAGGCTGCCCTTATCAATCAGACTCGCCAACGCAAGGCATTGTTACAGCAAGAAATCGACAAGACGCGGCGATTGCAGGACAACGAGCACGATACGCTGCAGGCGAGGATCTCAAGCCTGCGTACTCAGCTAGCCGGCATTGACGACCAGGTCGCCGCACAGCGTATCCGGACGTCGCTCGCAGCAGATGCGTCGACACGCTACGCAGGGCTCCTTGCCAGGGACTACGTCTCTACAGATCAGGCCCAGCAGCGTCAAGCCGATTTGCTCGATCAGCGCACGAAGCTCAACATCCTGCAACGCGAACGTGCTAGTACTGCGCAGCAATTGACAGAAGCTGTCAATGATCTCGCCGCGCTCTCGCTCAAGCACGAAAACCTGTTGTCGCAAATCAGTCGCAGCGTGATCGAAGTCGATCAGAGCTTAATTGAGAGCGAAGCGAGGCGAGAACTCATAATCACCGCATCGGAAAGCGGCACGGCAACGGCCGTGATCGCTGAGCCGGGCCAGATGGTTGACATTACGCATCCGCTCGCCAGTATTGTGCCCATCAATGCGCACTGGCAGGCGTACTTGTTCGTGCCAAGTGCCGCAGTCGGTTTCGTTAACGTCGGTAATTCCGTACTGATACGTTACCGATCCTATCCGTACCAGAAGTTCGGCCAGTACGCAGCGAATGTTGTGTCAATTGCCCGCGCTGCACTGTCCCCTGCGGAGCTCGCGGACAGCAGCGGCACGATCGGGAACAACGGCGCGTTCTACCGAATCACCGTCGCGCTGCAATCGCAGAACGTAACCGCCTACGGACGGTCACAACCGCTGCAAGCCGGGATGGTGTTGCAGGCCGATATTCTGCAAGAGCGCCGCCGACTTTATGAGTGGGTGCTCGAACCTCTTTTCAGCCTGACTGGCAAACTCTGACGCGCTGCCTATCCATGCATCTACTGAATCGCCTCTCATTCGGTATCGGTAGCGAGCTCCCCATGATCCTGCAGACCGAAGCTGCGGAATGTGGCCTCGCCAGTCTCGCAATGGTCGCAGGCTATCACGGCCATCACGTAAGTTTGGCGGCGCTACGTGGGCAGTTCCCGGTGTCGCTAAAGGGCATGGGTCTCGGCCGTGTGATCGAGGTCGCACAGCGCCTGGGCCTCGGCTCTCGAGCGCTCAAGCTGGAGCTCGATAGCCTTTCTAAATTGCGCACGCCGTGTCTCCTGCACTGGAACTTCAATCACTTCGTCGTGCTTCGCCGGGTCAGCGGCAAGACCGTGACGATTCATGATCCGGCGCAAGGCGTTTGCAAGCTGTCGCTCGACGAAGTGGCTCGCGCATTCACCGGCGTTGCGCTGGAGCTGTGGCCCGCTCACGGTTTCAAGTCGCGGGAGGCGGCGCCTGCCGTTAAGTTGCGCAGACTACTTGGACCGGTGTCAGGGTTGTCGCGCTCGCTGGCTCAGATTCTGCTACTGGCCCTCGCGCTAGAGGTATTCATGCTGGCGTCGCCGTTCTTCCTGCAATGGGTAATTGACGAGGTGATCGTCAGCACTGACCGTGACCTGTTGACGGTGCTTGCGCTCGGCTTCGGCCTATTACTGCTGATGCAGCAGGCGACCAGTGCAATCCGTGCGTGGGCGCTGATGTACTTCGGCACGACGCTCAATATCCAGTGGCGCTCCAACGTGTTTACGCATCTACTGAGCCTGCCAATGCAGTATTTCGAGCGACGTCATCTCGGCGATGTCGTCTCGCGCTTTGGTACCGTAGACACCATTCAACAAACGCTGACCACGTCCTTTTTGAGCGCGGTGATCGACGGCTTAATGACGATTGTCACTGTTGTGATGATGTTCATCTACAGTTGGAGGCTTAGCCTGATCGCGCAGGGATCGATGCTGCTCTACACAGTGCTGCGTGTGCTCTGGTATCTGCCGTTAAGGTATGCAACCGAGGAGCAAATCGTTCACGCAGCCAGACAGCAGAGCCACTTCCTCGAAACTGTGCGCGGCGTCAAGACAATCAAACTATTCAACCGCCAGGCCGAACGCCGTTCGGCCTGGCTCACGTTGCTGGTCAAGCAGGTCAATTCCAGCCTGCACGCGCAGAAACTCTTGCTGCTGTACCAGCAATTGAACGGACTGTTGTTCGGGATCGAAGGGCTGCTGATCATCTGGTTCGGTGCACGTCTCGTGATGGACGGTCAGTTCACGGTGGGTGTGCTCATGGCGTTCAACGCCTATAAGGGTCAGTTCGATAGCCGGGTCGGCAGCCTGATCGACAAGTTCTTCGAGGTCAAGATGCTGCAACTTCAGGGGGAGCGTTTGGCTGACATCGTGCTCACCCAACCGGAGCCCGAATCCAGCCTGCGAAACGTGCCGGGTGAGGGTGAACACTTTGCCGCCAGCATCGAAACCGAGCAGCTTGCGTTCCGCTACGCAGATGGCGAGCCACTTGTGCTAGACGGTGTATCACTCAAGATCGAGCCCGGGGAGTCGGTTGCGATTGTCGGCCCGTCTGGCTGTGGCAAGACGACGCTCATCAACGTGCTGCTCGGTGTGCTTGCCCCGACAAGCGGCATAATCAGGATCGGTGGCGTGGACATCGGCCGGCTCGGGGTTGAGCGGCTCCGCGCGCTGGTCGGCACCGTGCTGCAGGACGATGTGCTGTTTGCCGGATCGATAGCCGACAACATCAGCTTCTTCGATCCCCAGGCCGACTTTCACTGGGTCGCCGAATGCGCGCAGCTTGCGGCGATTCATGCAGACATCGTTGCCATGCCGATGGGCTACAACACGCTGGTAGGTGACATGGGCACGGTCCTGTCCGGTGGCCAAAAACAGCGGGTTCTGCTCGCGCGGGCGCTTTATAAGCGGCCGAAAATCTTGGTGCTTGACGAGGCGACAAGCCATCTTGACGTGCAGCGCGAACAGAAGGTGAACGCTGCCGTCGGCGCGCTGCAGATGACGAGGCTCATCGTCGCACATCGGCCGGAAACGATCGCGTCTGCTTCGCGCGTGATCGAGCTAAGTGACGGCAGGATCGTGCTACCAGCATTGTCGCTCGAGGCGAACGTTGCCAAGCACGCCGCGCAATAATGCTGACGCTAACGATCTGTATTCGTCTCATCGCAATCGGCTCTGCTGCACTGATTGGCATGTCGCATGCTAGCGCACAGGCGCTTGACGTTTTCCGCACGCGTCCCCTTGTCTCTAGCACGCCCAGTACGCCAATGTTGATCGACGCGCCGTGCATGGTGGGGATAAAAGATCGTCCGCTTGAGTTGGAAGACGCTATCTTGCAAGCGGTATGTGCGAGTCCCAAGGCGCGGCAGGCATGGGCAAATGCGCGTGCACAGGCGGCTGCGGTCGGTATTGGCGAGTCCGCCTATTTACCCACCCTAAGTGCAATGGGTGGCTACGAGCGGGGCAAGTCGCGGACATCCTATGACGACTCCCCCAGTCCGAGCCCGTCGATCTCGGTAACGCAGGAGTCAACTAACAGGCATGGTGCCCTGAACCTGAGTTGGGTTCTGTTCGACTTCGGCAAACGTAGTGCTGCGTTGCTTCAGGCGCGCCAGCTCCTTGTTGCCGCCAACGCTGCGCAGGACGATACGCTACAGACCGTGTTTTTCTCGGCAGCACAAGCCTACTACGCAGTACGCGATACACAGGCGTCCGCGGAGGCTGCACGGCAGTCGGAGCACATTGCGCAGGAGAGTCTGGCCGAGGCCACAGCGAAACACAATGCTGGCGCAGGGACACTGAGTGACCAACTGCAGGCGCAAACCAGCTATCGTCGGACTCTACTCGATCGAGTCGGCGCGGAGGGTGATGTGTGCACAGCGGTCGGTACGCTGGCCGTTGCGATGGGGCTCGACGCGAATACGCCAGTAACGATCGCTGTATCCACCCCGATTACCGATAGCGCTGCATTCATAGAAGGGGTGGATCAACTGATCGACGAGGCAAAGGTCCGGCACCCCAAACTGGTAGCGGCCCGGGCCGCATTAGAAGCGGCTCGCGCGAACGTTGACGTGGTACGTGCCCAAGACTTACCAACAATCTCGCTGATGGGCAGCCTTAGCCAGGCCAACTCCTCGTATCAGCAACAAACGCTGACAGGCAATCCAGGCCGCCGGCGTGACAGCATGATCGGTATTCAGGTAACGATTCCACTTTTCGATGGTTTTGCATCTGGTTACCGTACCGCACAAGCACATGCGCAGACTGATGCACAGGAAGCGGACTTGCAGCACATGGAGCTCCAAGTGTCGCTCGAAGTTTGGAAGGGCTATCAGCGCTTGGAGGCCACCAGCACAAACCTGAACAACTCAAAGGACTTGCTCGCTGACGCGCAGCGGGCGCTCGAGATAGCGCGCGGGCGTTATAAAGCGGGAGTTGGCACCTTCACTGAATTGTTGACAGCGCAGACGGCGCTTGCCGATGCGCAGAAGCAGCGGGTGCTGGCTGTCTCGAAATGGAGGACTGCGCGGCTCCAACTTGCCGCGAGCTTGGGGCAACTCGGGTTGTGGAGCGAGTCCCAGTAGCTTCGTTATCCCTTCATCTTCGCCAGTATTGATGGCACGAAAATCTCCCGATCTTGCTGTATCACATAGTTCATTCTCGGTGAGAACGCGCACTGCGGAACAGCGTCGCGGAGAGATGAGTCCGGAGAAGAATACGCGGGGTGGTAATTGAGGCAGGGACGTGGCGCTGCGCGCGTTGGACTGCCGCGAGGGGTACAATCCACGGGAATGGCAAGCATCGCGTTGAATGAGGTTTTTGCTTCCTCTGCCGAACCTATGTTGGCCCGCTGGGCCATCAGAAATCCATACGCCTGTTGATTTGCACTGAATCCTGACCCACAGGCAGTTAGACTGAGAGCGGCGAAATATGACCAGTTGCTGCCTCATACAGTGCAACGCCAGAACTGCCTGCTGTGCTTCGGTCTTTACCGCGACGGCCTTCACACTCGGATGTCGCGCAGCCGCCCAAATTGCACGTGCGTCGGCTACGTCGTTCTTGTTTCCCGTCACGAATGCCTTGACCAGTTTGCCCGGCATCAGTTTGACTTGGCGCAAGGTCGGTGAGGCGGCGAGCCCAGTGCTGTGAACCTCCGCAAGCCTCCATACCAATCAGACAGGTTTCACGATTGGCGAAGAGCTACAGAAAGTCGCTGCGGCGGAGCTTCCGGTCGAATACTTCGCCAGTATCCGCAGCTACCCAGTGCAGTTGGAAGAACCGCTTTGCAATGTCTACGCCCACGACTGTCGGTGCCATTTTCGCTCTCCTGGTAGAACGACGCCCCATTATGCGATGAGGAGGCGTCCATACCATTTTTCCCAAGCAGGCGCTGCAGTTCCTTGATTTCCTTGATGGCGGCGGCCAGCTCCGATGCCGGGACTACAGTTTCGCCAGCTTGCACCGCTGCCAGACTGCCTTCCTGGTATTGCTTGCACCAGCCGAACACCTGGTTCGGGTTCACGCCGTGCCGCCGCGCCACGGCTGACACCGACGCGCCCGGTGCCAGCGTTTCCTGCACGATGGCGATTTTTTCCTGAGCCGTGCGCCGACGACGACGTTCCGGCTCGGTCAGAATTTCGATGGGTTCCGCGTAATGACTAGGCTTACTGATAGGCACAAGATCGGGTAAGGACACGCCGTCGCCGGCGCATCCTCCCCTAAGAACCGTACGTGCGAGTTTCCCCGCATACGGCTCACGCTCTCGAAAAACTGTCTATGGATAAACAGTCGGCTCTCGACTTCAATTGAGCCTACGCATCGATGAACGGTCGTCGCTCAGCGCAAGCGCCGAGAGGTGCAGACGCCATAGCTGGCGCTCTTCCATGCTTCCCCTCGTTGAACCCAGACCAAGTTTCTGCGCTCGAGAACCTAGCGGAAGTCTGCTCGCTTTCGCGCGAGGCGATGTTGCAGCCCCTATCCACACGATTACGGCGCGGCATTCGCGTTTTCCGCCTTCTCATACCCGCACAGTCAACAGCTTGCCTCACGGCTCGCTTGCCACGAGGGCAACGGTACGGGCTTACCACGTTCCCGTTTCATCACACGACTGAGTAAGGACCCGCCTCTTCGCCGGTGGCGCTTACGGCGACGTGTTGCTTGATAGCAGAGCAACATCCGGCCACTTCCCATTTTGGGTCATGCCTAACAGCAGCTTTGGCATGTCAATAATAACGACGTTTATCAGCGATTCACATGTGTTGCCCATGTCAGCCAGCTTCGCATCTCAGCCCCATTGCTGCTCGGAGCTTCCACGCAGTGCCTCGCGACACTGCGCGCTTACGGACACTTTGTCGGAGCGGCTTCGCACAACGCCGTTACCAGCGATGCACGCGCTCCCAAGCTACCGCCGGTCGCACGGCGGGTTCACTACCGCACCAGACTGCATGCAGTTGAACAATGATGAAACGAGCATGCATTGCGCCTAACCAACGGCCTCATGCTTCGTGTCGCACACTA